>CAYPLM010000059.1:0-9838 GCA_964411575.1 uncultured Oscillibacter sp.
TTTTGAGCGTAGCACCAATCTGACAGGTAATAACATTGGCCGATGGTTTGTGGAGCGTCGAACGGATACAAAATTGTTTGTTCGGATGAATAAACGGCTTCGGTAATTGTGGCTGGGAGAAATATGAAAAGACCAAGCCAATCACTTCAAAACGAAGTAAGTGTGTGTTGCGTAAACGCTAGTATATAATTAAGCTATTTCGCAAAAGTAGAGCCTGATTTGATACAAAGTCAAGTCAGGTTCTGCTTTTTATATTGTGAGAAAAGTGGGATTTATTCCAGAAATCAGGGGTAATTCCCACTATTATTTTGAATTTTCAATTTAGTAAAAAAGCGACTGTA
Organism: uncultured Oscillibacter sp.; assembly: GCA_964411575.1. Classification (GTDB taxonomy): domain Bacteria; phylum Bacillota; class Clostridia; order Oscillospirales; family Oscillospiraceae; genus Hominicoprocola. Next base: position 342 of record CAYPLM010000059.1, read on the forward strand.
GCCAATTGCCGGGGTGTCAGAATAGGTAATCCTATCGTTCGTTTATAGGCTATCGTTCAGATAATATGAATCACAAAATACGGGCCGGATTTATTTAACGAATCAGCGGAAAACTGACATAGAGAGAAGCTGGCCATACATGCTTTTTCTGTTCCGCCCGGCGTACTAAATCAATTGGAATAGACGAAAGAAACAGAGATATCCTGGGCATAATCGCCAAACTTTCTTCCAAACAGGTTGAAGCCGCCGACAAATTCTGCGTCCGCTCTGTTTTCTATCCGCAACGTAATGGGCATATCGGTATGAAAGGAAAAATCGCTGATTTTTGTGTCTGAAGAAGGAAGGCCGTTGATTGTACAGCCCGATTCAGATATATCCAACGTTACAAGTTCGCCGTACTGGGTACTGCCGCTTGGCCACCAGCTTGGGTTGAGCTTGCCACGGCGGTCTCCATAATCACTGGGCGAGCGCCATGTCCCACAGTCCATATCATTTAGGGAAACAGAAATATCCGATGGCCAATCCTCTTTATAATTGAATGTTTCGGAGCACGCTTCAAAGGATATGAGAATTCTCTTGAGCCGAACCGGCGATTCAAACTGCCATGGAATCTTATAGGATACGAAGCCGCCGCAGGTCCATAAGATTTGGGCGGAACAATGCTCTGGCATAAAAAAGGAATCCGGGCGATCATCGGAGCCTATAAATCCGGTTTCATTGGCAATCCCACAGGTGGGGAAGACCTTGCAATCACTATAGCAGCCGATGGGGACAGATATATTATGTACTTTGTCCACAAAGGGATTATTGGCAGTCAGCGTGATACCGATGCTGTCATATTTCCGGCTGCATATTTTCATGGAACCACGGCTGCCCTTTTTTAGCTTTGTGTTGATGAGGCCCGCGGCCTCCAGGGAGCGAATATACACTGCGGCGCTGGATGTTGGTATTTGCAGACGGTCTGCGATTTCTGCCACGTTGAAGCTGTTATGGTAAAGCAGCTTCAGAATTTGAACTCGTGCCGGAGATGACAGGGCAGACCCCAGCGCCGTGAGCTGCTCTTCATTTTCCAGGGTTAACTCCAGTTTCTTGGCCATACTCCTCGCCTCCTGTGATAATAATAGCACAATCTTTTTAACTTGTCCAGAATACAGCCAAGAATTTCGTTTGATTCATTTTGAAAGGAACACAAAACTTGTTGAAATGGCCAAAATGCGCATGATATTCAATTATTTTGTGGATGTATTGACAAAAACGGAACCGGGACGTTATACTGGAAATGCAGTAAAAACTATAAAACGTATTTTATAGCTGAACATACTGCAAAATAAAAATGGAGGGAAATAACCATGAAAAAGCCAATCGCCCTGTTGCTCGCAATGCTGCTTCTCCTGTCGATGGTTGCCTGTTCTGCCAAAACAAACACAGACTCGGCAGAACCCAAACAGGAGGTTTCTACTGAGCAGGTCAAGGAAACAGCCACTGGAAGCGAAAAGAACGAGCCTGTTACCATTAAAGTGTACTATTCCGGGGATTCGTCTGAAAGCGGCTCCCTGATGGAAAAGCAGCTTCTGCGTTTCAAGGAGGAGTACAAGGATACCATCAATCTGGAGCTTGAGAATACCCCTGACATCGATTCCCATGTTCAGAAAATCAAGATGCTGTTTGCCTCCGGGGAATATCCTGATGTGTTTGATTCCTGCGGATATGACCTGACAGCCCTGGGTGCCAGCAACGATGCGATTGGTGATTTCAGCGGGTATCTGGAAGCTGACCCCGAATTCAGGAGCTGGGTAAGCGATACGACTCTCGAGTTTAACACCCATGATGGCAAGGTCACCTCGATTGGCTCTACTGTTTATGGTGCGATGTACTATAACAAGGAGCTGTTTGCGCAGGCCGCGATTGAACCCGCCGCCACTTGGGACGAATTCTGGGCCAACTGTGAAAAGCTGAAGGCCGCCGGTATTACGCCCATGTGCATGGATACCAAGGATACCGGCTGGATTACAGGGCTTTTCCTAGGCGCTCTCATCGGCAGCAGCAGTGATGCCGGATATGAATTCATGCATACCTACCATCCTGACAGCTACGAGACTCCGGAATTTATCAATGCGATTGCCCAGGTGCAGAAGTGCTTCCAGGAGTACGCACCCAAGAACGCCATTGGTGCCAACTACGATGCCGGTGCTGCCAGCTTTCTGTCCGGCGAGACTGCAATGATGTTCAATGGCCCCTGGATGATTGGTGATTTCAGTGACCCAACCAAGGCCGCCGAAGGCCTGGCCGAAAAGATTGGTGTCTGCCCGTATCCCGGCAACCTGGTTTATGCAGGTGGTACCTCACAGTGGTGCATGGGCAACACTTCCAAGGAAAAAATGGACGCAGTGGCAACGCTTGTCAAGTATATGCACTCTCCGGAATGCATGGTGGAAGGTGTTATGGTGCGTGGTGATATTCCTGACAACCCCACCGTTACACTGACAGAGGCGCAAAGAGCGGAAGTGCCCCTGACTGCTGAGACCATGGACGCCGTTGCCGCAGCGGAAGTAAAAATCGGCGACTTCCAGGCCCGCTGGTGGCCCAATGTTTGCGATCAGCTGTCTGTTCTGTACCCCGCTCTGATTACGAACGAGATTACGCCGGAGGAATTTGCGGCTAAGCTGACGGAAACCGCAGCCAAAAATGGTTAATCACTCTGGCAGGATAGCAGCGTACCCATTTCGTAACAAACTGAATCCTGATGGACTGATTCATAAAGCTTAAAAGATACAGTCTGGCAAATTAAGCAGGAGAATCAACTTTTGAGTGGGTTCTCCTGCTTTTTCAATCTGTCGTGATTTTGGAATTTGTATTTTACTGTTGGCTGGACTTGAGGTATTATATACATGAATGCGAGAAAGCGAAATATAGTTATAACGTTATTCCTGATTCCCTCCGTTGCCTTGTTTGCGGTGTTTTTCGCCTATCCATTGATTACGGTTTTTGTCACATCCTTCTGTGACTGGACGCTGGGGAAGGATGCCACCTTTGTGGGACTAAATAACTACATCACTCTGTTTTGTGAGGACGGAGATTTTAAGGATGCCCTGAAGAACACATTGCTCTGGACTGTTTTAACGGTTGGGGTTCAGGTTCCGCTGAGCCTACTGGTGGCCCTTGTTTTATCCAAAAAGGCACATGGATGGCGGTTTGTGAGAAACTGCTATATCATTCCCAATATTATTTCGACTGTTGCCATCGGCGCAATTTTTACCAACATGCTTGATGCGGAATATGGCATTGTCAATGCAATCATTCGCCTGTTCAATCCGGATTTCTATGTAAGCTGGCTCCAGGATACCCGCACAGCCTTTTGGGCGGTTACACTAAGCTGGATATTTTACGGTGGTGCGAATGTTCTGCTACTGTTGGCAGAAATCTCTGCAATTCCCGATTCTGTCATCGAGGCAGCAAGAATCGATGGGGCGACAGACTGGCAGATTGACCGCATGATTATCATTCCGCATTTGAGGAATGTGATGGGCACGGTTACGGTTATCGTATCCAGCTTTGCAATCACAGAGTTCAGCGAGGTTTACATTCTGACCAAAGGCGGCCCGCTTACGAAAACGCTGAACCTTGGTGTCTATCTGCACCGGACGGCAATGCTGGAGAATCATTACAGCCTGGCAAACGCCGTAGGCATGGTGCAGCTTGTCCTTGGCGCGGTTACGATTCTGCTCATTAACAAAGTCTTCCACATGGGAAAAAGCATAGGAGAATGATGCCATGAAAAGACAAGACAGCCTGCCTCAGAAAATCCTGCGCTACGGCGTCATGGTATTTGTTTTGATTGTATCGATTTATCCGATTCTGTGGGTTTTTGCGTCTTCCTTTAAATCCAGGATGGATATTATGAATTCACCGCTGAAGCTCCCGACTCAGCTATTCCTGAACGGATATGCGGAGGTCTTCCGAACAACCCCGGTTCTGACCTATTTCAAAAACAGTCTGATTGTGGCATCAACGTCCACCATATTCAGCGTGATAATTGTGGCACTGGCGGCTTATGTCGTCGCAAGATTTGATTTCCGGCTTAAATCAGCGATCGTAGCAATGTTTGCCAGCACCATGTTTATCCCGACAATCGCAATCAGCTATCCAATCTTTCGCATGATTAAATCCTTGGGCCTGTATGACACAAAAACAGGGCTGATTCTGACCTATATGAGCTTCAACATTGCAGTCAGCTTTTTTGTAATCCGAAGCTACATTCTCAGCATCCCAAAGGATCTGGACGAGGCGGCTCTCATTGATGGTGCTGGCTATGGAACGATTTTTTTCCGGATTATTCTACCCATTGCAAGGCCGGGAATTGTATCTGCCGCAATCATTACCTTCCTTGGAAACTGGAATGATTTTTACTATGCTTTGCTGCTGACCGGTGGGGACCGGTCCCGAACCATGCCTGTCATGGTCTACAATTTTACATCCTCGTTCCGGGGAAATCTTTGCGCTATGTTTGCGTCTATGGTAATCAGTATGCTGCCCACAATACTTCTGTTCTCCCTGACCTCTGAGCAGATTGTAAAAAGCATGTCAGATGGGGCAGTGAAAGGATAAGCCTGTCCAACATTTTCAGGAAGCAACGGGAGAACTCAATGAAACGTGGAGGAAAAATATGAAGCCAAGAGCCGAGCACCCGAAGCCCCAATTTGAACGGGAAGCATGGATGAATCTGAATGGTGAGTGGAGCTTTGCGCTGGACAATGGTAAAAGCGGCATTGCACGGGGACTCCATCTTAACAGTCAGAAGCTTGATTGCAAAATTATGGTTCCCTTTTGCCCGGAGAGCAAGCTTTCTGGGATTGAGCATAAGGATTTTATGTATGGCGTTTGGTATAAGCGCACGTTTGTGCTGAGCGGCGAGCAGACTGCGGCCAGGACGTGCATTCACTTCGGCGCTGTGGACTATGGATGCAATGTCTACGTCAATGAGCAGCTGGTGGGAACCCATCAAGGTGGGTATGTCTCGTTCAGCTTTGATATTTCAAGCTATGTGCTGGAGGGCGAAAACTCGCTGGCCGTATACGCATGGGATGATGTCCGTGACAGACGTATTCCCCGTGGAAAGCAATGCGAAGAGTTCCATTCCCGTGAGTGCGCATATACGCGGACAACCGGAATATGGCAGACGGTTTGGCTGGAATTTACCCCGGAAACCTATATCAAGTGGGTGAAGTATTACCCGGATGTGCTGACAGGAACGCTTGCTGTGCAGGCGGCACTGGAGGGGGCGGCGAAGCTTACCCTTCGGGCCCTGTATGAAGGAAAACTTGTGGGACAGCTTTGCCTGCCGTCAAAGGGGGGAATCGTCAATGCGACCCTGCCATTGTCGGATATCCACCTGTGGGAGCCAGGCCATGGGCGGCTATATGACCTGGTGCTGGAATATGGAGAAGACCGTGTGAAGAGCTACTTTGGCCTGCGCAGCATTCGCCTGGATGGCCCCCGTTTTTTAATCAATGGTAAATCGGTGTTCCAGCGTCTGGTGCTGGATCAGGGCTTCTATCCGGATGGTGTGTACACGGCACCAAGTGACGAAGCCCTCCAAAATGATATTCGCCTGGCGATGAATATGGGATTCAACGGGGCAAGACTGCATCAGAAAGTGGTTGAGGAGCGCTTCCTGTATCATTGTGACAGGATGGGGTATCTAATCTGGGCAGAGTTCCCCAACTGGGGCCTGGATCATTCCTATGCGGAATCTGTCTATGGGATTCTGCCGGAATGGATGGAGGAGGTACACCGGGATTTTAATCACCCGTCTATTATTGGGTGGTGCCCGTTCAATGAAACCTGGGATGTAAAAGGCCGACATCAGTATAACGACTGCATTCGGCTTGTTTACGATGTGACCAAAGCGCTGGATCCCACACGTCCCTGTATCGATACAAGTGGCAACTATCACGTCAAAACAGATATTTATGATGTACACGACTATGAGCAAAAGCCTGACGTATTCCGCACCCACTATGATAAGCTGATGACAGAGGGAACTCTTTTTGATACCGCAGGAGCCCATTGTGATCGAGAAGGGCATCTGTATCAGTGTGGATATCATGGAGAACCAACATTTGTTAGCGAGTACGGCGGAATCCAGTGGAGTTGCGACCGTGAGGGATGGGGCTATGGAGAGGCACCAAAAACAGGAGAAGCGTTTATCGAGCGGTTCACCCGCCTGACGGAGGCCCTGCTTCAAAACAGCAAGATGTTCGGTCTTTGCTATACGCAGCTGACGGACGTGGAGCAGGAGCAGAATGGTCTGTATACCTACGACCGTCGTCCCAAATTTGACCCTGCAATTTTCAGGGGTGTGCTTTCTCAAAAAGCCGCAATTGAAGATTGACATGATACTGCAACACCGGTTTTTACGCTGTGGAGGACAAAATATGGTAAGGACGTTCGCAAAGCTTGTTCAGCTGCCTGAAGAAGCGACGGATTCTCTTGAAAAAGCGTTTGCCTTGCTATCAGGCAATCAGGAAGCGTTTTCGCTGCTGATGTACGCAATGGATGATTACTTCTGCGGCGAGGAGCCGGTATGCGTTAACAAGCTGCGAATGGCATCTAAGCGAAGCGGACTTCATCCCTATGTTGTAGACATGCTCTTTTTGATTCTGTGCGCCAAGCCGCTACGCTACATTTATAAGCAGAGGGGCCTACCGGATTCTGTCTACAGGGACTCCATGGCTGACCTGAAGTACAAATTGCTGGAATGCAAACGCGTATATGGCATCTGGGGAACATTCGTATTTTGCTGGTTTCGGGGATTTTACCTGTGTGAGCGCTTTTCGCTGGGCAGGCTACAATATGAAAAAATACAATTTCCCTTTGACCTGAGCCTGTTTGATGGTCGGGTTAAAAAAGGGAGTGTTGTATATAACTGTCACATTCCATCCAGTGGTGCGTTAACTGGTGAAGCTGTTATGCAGTCGCTGAAAAAGGCGTATTCATTTTATGAGTCAGAGCTTCACAATGGCGTACTTCCAGTTGTGTGTCTGTCCTGGCTTCTGTATCCCCCGTTTTCCCGGGTTTTTCCGGAAGGGTCAAATCTCCGAAAATTCTACGAATTGTTCCAAATCCTTACGGAATATGAAGAACCGGACAATCCAGATTTTTGGCGGATATTCGGCCGGAATGATACGGCAGATACCAATTCTTGGCCGGAGGAGACACGTCTGCAGCGTCGTTGCAAGGCGTATCTGCAAGGCGGCGGAGCCATGGGCGAGGGCTATGGAATTCTCTTGTTCGATGGAACAAGGATTTGTAGTAAAATGTGAAATCAGGAGGAAAGGCGATAACGATTATGAAAAAGATTACTGTAATACTGATTGGCGCCGGAAACCGTGGAACAATCTATACCGATATTATGAAGGAAATGCCCGACAAATTCCAAGTGGTGGGTGTGGCGGATGCCTTGCAAGAGCACAGAGCGGATATTCAGAAGAAGCACAATATCCCCGATTCTTCCATCCAGTGGTGCGTTAACTGGTGAAGCTGTTATGCAGTCGCTGAAAAAGGCGTATTCATTTTATGAGTCAGAGCTTCACAATGGCGTACTTCCAGTTGTGTGTCTGTCCTGGCTTCTGTATCCCCCGTTTTCCCGGGTTTTTCCGGAAGGGTCAAATCTCCGAAAATTCTACGAATTGTTCCAAATCCTTACGGAATATGAAGAACCGGACAATCCAGATTTTTGGCGGATATTCGGCCGGAATGATACGGCAGATACCAATTCTTGGCCGGAGGAGACACGTCTGCAGCGTCGTTGCAAGGCGTATCTGCAAGGCGGCGGAGCCATGGGCGAGGGCTATGGAATTCTCTTGTTCGATGGAACAAGGATTTGTAGTAAAATGTGAAATCAGGAGGAAAGGCGATAACGATTATGAAAAAGATTACTGTAATACTGATTGGCGCCGGAAACCGTGGAACAATCTATACCGATATTATGAAGGAAATGCCCGACAAATTCCAAGTGGTGGGTGTGGCGGATGCCTTGCAAGAGCACAGAGCGGATATTCAGAAGAAGCACAATATCCCCGATTCCTCCTGCTTTGCCAGCTGGGAAGAAATCCTTTCTGTCCCCCGATTTGCCGATGTAGCGATTATTGCCACCCAGGATAGTCAGCACTATGCGCCGGCGATGAAAGCGCTGGCTGTCGGGTATGATTTGCTTTTGGAAAAACCGGTGGCGGTAACCGAAGAGCAGTGTATTGATATCTATATGCAGGCGAGGAACTATCAGCGAAAGGTTTTGGTCTGCCATGTTTTGCGCTACACCGCATTCTATAAAAGAGTAAAGGCCCTGATTGACGAAGGAAATGTGGGTACGGTTATGTCCATTGCCCATGAGGAATGTGTTGGCAATGTCCATCAAAGCCATAGCTATGTCCGCGGGAACTGGGGCAATACAGAAAAAAGTAATTTTATGCTGCTGACAAAATCCTGCCATGACATGGATCTGATTCAGTGGCTTATGGGGAAGAAGTGCAGGCGGCTCCAATCCTTTGGTTCGCTTACTTACTTCAAGCGTGAGAATGCGCCAGAGGGGTCTCCGGATTATTGTGTTCAGGGATGTCCCCGGGCAGGAACTTGTCCGTACAACGCAATTAAGCTATATTACGATGACAAGGAGAATGCGTGGTTCCGAACAACAGCGACGAAGAAGGTAGCACCTACAGACGAAGATGTGCTGGAGACCATTAAAAATACCCAGTATGGAAAGTGCGTCTTCAAATGTGACAACAACGTTGTTGACCATCAGACAGTGAATATGGAGTTTGACGGCGGCTCCACGGCGGTTTTTACGATGAATGCCTTCAACCGGGGCGGGAGAAGGACACACATCATGGGAACTAAGGGCGAAATGCTCTGTGATTTTGAGGGAGATACCATCCAACTGTATCATTTTGAAGAAAAGAATACAGAGCTTTTCCACCCGGCAAAGGAGCCGGTGGACGGAACCCTGGCAGGTGGGCATGGCGGCGGTGATACCGGAATCGTCTGTGATTTGTATGCGTATCTGGTGGGAGAGAAGGACGCGGAAGAGGTCAGTGAAATCGGAATATCCTGCGAAAATCACAGGCTTGCGTTTGCCGCCGAAAAAGCACGCCTGACAAACGCAATCATAGAAATCAAGAACCGCAAAGTGTGATAATAAAAGTGTATAATATAGGAAAGCCACCCTGGAAAAGTCAATTTCTCTAGGGTGGCAAATTTTGCCCTCGGAAAGTTAGAACAGAAAACGAACCACAACGTTGCCTAGGCTTTTCTGTTAGGTAATGTCAAGAGTTATGCGCAAAATTGATTTTGGTCTCTGTTAGAAATCTATTACAGGGGGGGCGGCTGGCCGCCCCTTGTCCACTTCATAAGCGGGCAGGGCGCAAAGGGTCAAGGGGGGCGCAGCCGCTCGTCTTGCCCTTGACCCTTTGTGGCCTGGCTGCTATCAGCCCACCAGG
>CAYPLM010000060.1:0-9778 GCA_964411575.1 uncultured Oscillibacter sp.
CGGCGTTGGCAAGCTGGTGAACATGGCTGCCAAGCTCGGCCGTGAAGCCAACCCCAACATCCACCTCGGCATCTGCGGCGAGCACGGCGGCGACCCCGCTTCCGTGGAGTTCTGCCACAAGGTCGGCCTGGACTACGTCTCCTGCTCCCCCTTCCGTGTGCCCATCGCCCGCCTCGCCGCCGCTCAGGCTGCGATCAAGGGCTAAGCTCTGCTCCATCGCGCTTGCGGCGTAAGCTTTTTGAAAACCAGAGGATCCCGCTCACCTTAACCGGTGGGCGGGATTCCTATGTTATGGGCAGGGCTTTCCTTTGCTTTCGCTTCTTGCTATAATACGAACAAAAGAAACGAGCTCTGTCGAGGTGAGCGTTATGGATGTCTATGTACGGGTCAAGGCGATCGGAAAGCGCAGGGATATTCTTGCGCCCAGGCGTATACGATTCCGGACGAAATCTGCTCTTTGCGTCAACTGTTGACCGCCGTTGTGCGGAAGGAAACCGCGCAGTATAACAGCAGGGCCGCCGGGGCGCAGCTGATCCCCCTTCTGACGCAGCAGGAGCTGGACGATCGGGCAGAAGTTGGGAAGGTCAGCTTCGGGACGATCTACTCCGACAGAAAGGCCGACATTGACCGGGCCGTTGCCAACGCCATCCAATGCTGGGAAGACGGCCTTGTACGTGTGTTTATGAACGAGGAGGAGCTGACGGCGCTGGACGCCCCGCTGAAAGTGGAGGCGCAGGCGGTGCTGACGTTCCTTCGGCTGGCCTTTTTATCCGGCAGCATCTGGTAAGGCGAGGAGGTACGGGAGATGGAACGAAAAGAACCGCAGCGGAATGAGAAGAAATGGAAGGCACTGCAAAATCACGCCGACCATGGCACAGGTCTGCTTCGCGCCCTGGCCGGGTACACCTGTTATCCCTATCGCGGCAATTGGAACACAGAGCTTTGGAGCGCGCTGACGAAGCGGTATCGCAAGCCCATGGCGTAGCTTTCCGCAGAGGAGTTTTTGTGCCGCAATTTGAAAAATGCCTTTACCGCGCTTGCGGGCAGGGAAATGGCGGAGAAGCTGCCGCAGCTTGTTGCCCTGTGTCTGGAGGGGCAGTCCCCCCCTGGCGGACGAGGCCAGACGCCGGGAATGCGCTGCGAGCGAGAACAATGTCGAGGCGTATTTTGCGCTGTGGGCGCAGGGCTGTCAGGAGTTTTATGCCACCTTCGAGAGCGTGGAAAAGCTTCTCGATGACCCGCAGCATTACCGCCGGGTTCTGGGCTGGATGTTCGTCAGCAGAGCAGACAACAAACGGTATCAAATGGCGCTTGTCTCCCGGCATCTTGAGGAGCGGGGCGAGGGGCTGCTGGCCTGGATCACCGGAAATCTGGTGCAGTCTCAGGAGCTTTTTCAACTCGGCTGGACAACGGCGCGCGTCACGCCCGGAAAGGCCGCGCCGGATCCTGATCTGCCGCAGGACTACGAAGAGGGGCTGCAAAAGGTTTTCTACAGGGAAAATCTGATCGTCCGGATGTTTGCCATGGCGGATTGGTTCTCGCCTGCGGACATTGAGCCGCCCACGCTGGAAACGGTGAAGTTTTTCGACCGCGCAACGGGGGATAATGTTCCCCTGGAGTGCGTTCCGCCGATCCTGTTCTCGGAGACAATGCGGGATCTTGATCTTGTGGTCAGCGTCGCCCATGTGGGCGGGGTGGATCCTGAGGCCAGCCACTCCACCGTGGAAATGCGCGTTGCGATCGCGGCCGAGCTTGTCAGGCTGCTCAAGCTGCCCAATGTGTCCTGGGTCGGTTCCCACGCAAAAATCCGGGGCAAGCTGGCCAGCTACTCGGTGCACATGGGCTCCGGCGTCGTCCACGCGGAGGGCGTGGGGATGGTGGCCATCTTGCCGGTGCACTCCCAGGCGAGAGGCCGCATTTTCCCGCCCTTCGCCGATGACGACCCCAAGACGGCGGAGATCCTCTCGAAGATCGTGCTGCTCTCGGAGGACAGCCGGATCAAGGATCCCATGATCCTCCGGCAGATCACCGGCTGAGGCGACCGAAAAAAATTGGAAAAAGCTGCCCGTTTTTGCCCCTCTCCGACGTATATATAAAGTAGAGAGCAGCGCGCCGGAAAGGCGGAAAAGAGAAACGGGAAAAATCCTGCAAAAAGCGTGCACTTACATCGGAAAATCGGGAAAGATCAAATTCTTCCGAAAGCACCTTGCGTCTTTTGCAGTAATGTGTTATACTGCTGTTATAACACAGGAGGAGCCGTAGCGGGGTATTCCTCCGCTTTGACACAACACACAGAAAGGAGCATCTCACATGAGCATCGTCTTATCCGCGCAGAACATCCACAAGGTGTACAAAACCTCCTCCGGCGACGTGCCGGCGCTCAACGGCATCAGCTGCGACTTTGAAGAGGGCGTGTTTTACGCTATTATCGGGCGCAGCGGCTCGGGCAAGTCCACGCTGCTGCACATCCTCGGCGGCCTCGACCGTCCCACCGAAGGGCAGATCTTCATCAACGGGAAAGACATCTGCACCATGAACGACGAGCAGATGGCCATCTTCCGCCGCCGCCACATGGGCTTTGTGTTCCAGCAGTACAACCTGCTTGAAGAGTACAACGTGCGCAACAACATCCTCATGCCGCTCAAGCTCGACGGGCGCAAGGCCGACCCGGCGTTCTTTGACGAGGTGATCCACACCCTCGGCATTCAGGAAAAGATCAACAAGTTCCCCTCCGAGCTCTCCGGCGGCGAGCAGCAGCGCGCGGCCATCGCGCGTTCGGTGCTGGCCAAGCCCGAGCTCATCATCGCCGACGAACCCACCGGCAACCTCGACAAGAAGACCGGCGACGAGGTGCTCTCCATGCTCACCGACTGTGCCGCCAAGTTCGGCCAGACGCTCATCATCGTCACGCACGACCCCGAGATAGCTGCCAAGGCCGACCGCGTGATCTGCATCGAGGACGGCAGGATCAAAGAAGGCTGAGTGCAAAAACACATAGAAAATACGCAAGGGTGCGTCTCTTGAGACGCGCCCTTGCCTGCTTATATTTGGAAAACTGATAATAAGCCGCCGTATAGTTTGAATTTCGATTTCACAAAACGCGCCGGATGGGCTATACTACGGGAACGCCCGAAGGGCACAGCATATGAAAAAAGAGGAAAAATTGTTATGAAGAAAATCATCGCGCTTCTGCTGGCGCTCATGATGGTGCTGGGCATGTTCACCGCCTGCACCACCGAGAAGCCCGCCCCCACCCCCGCCCCCGCGCCCAGCGAGGACATCACCCCCGACGCAACGCCTGACACCACTCCCGACGCCGAGCCCGAAGAGCCCGCGCTCTCTGGTACGATGAAGGTGCTGGCCACCGCCGACACCTATGGCCCCCTGTTCGACGCTTTCACTGCCGATACCGGCGTGACGGTGGAATACCTGTCCATGTCCTCCGGCGACGTGCTCTCCAAGCTGCGCGCCGAGGGCGGCACCCCCTCCGCTGACCTGTGGTTCGGCGGCGGCATCGACGCGTTCATGAGCGCGGCAGCCGACGGTCTGCTTGAGTCCGTGCAGTTTGACGCGGCGGCCGACCTTGCTCCCGAGTTCCGCGACGCTGACGGCTACTGGTACTCCAAGGGTTTGACCATCGTGGGCTTCCTGGTCAACAACGGCCTGCTCGCCGACCTCAACCTCGAGGCTCCCGCCACCTGGGACGACCTGACTAAGAGCGAGTACAAGGGTGAGATCGTCATGTCTAACCCCGCCGTCTCCGGCACCAACTACGCCGTGGTCAACGCCCTGCTGCAGGTAAAGGGCGACGAGGGCTGGAACTACTTCAACGCCCTCAACGAGAACATCGCTTACTATGGCAAGCGCGGCTCCGACCCCAAGAACAAGGTCACTGCCGGCGAGTTTGCCATCGGCATCACCTATCTCGATCCCAGCATCGAGGTGCTCACCAACGACTATGACGTCACCGTCATTTACCCCACCGATGGGATTCCCTGGGTCAACGAGGGCGTGGCCGTGTTCAAGAACGCTGAAAACGCCGCCGCTGCCAGCTACTTTGTGGAGTGGCTGTTCAGCAACGATGACAACCTGCGTCTGCTCGCCTCCATCGAGAACAAGACCGGCGTGAAGCTCATCAAGCCCAGCATCGAGGGCGTGGAGCTGAGCTACGACCCCTCCATCCTCATGACCGAGGATCTGTCCCTGTTCGGCGCGCAGCGCACCGAGATCCTTGACCGCTTTGAGACCCTCATGGGCGACAAGGCTGCTACGGAGTAATGAAAAGAACCTCCTCCCCCTCTTCTTCATCCTTGCGAAAAAGGGCATCTTGCGATGCCCTTTTTCGCGTTGGTGAGCGCGTGGCCGACCGGCTGGTGCTGCTGGTGCTGCTTGGTGGCGTGGCGCTTTTTATCCTGTGGCCGATGGTGTGCATCGCCCTGCGCAGCCTGCGCGGTGACGAGGGGCTGACGCTGGCGGCCTACCGCACCGTGGTGCAGCGTTACGGCACGGCGATGCGCGCAAGCGTGTTCGTGGGCGCGCTGACGGCGGTTTTTACCACGCTTTTGTCGCTTGCGGCGGCGCTCACCTGCGCTACACGCTCGCGGCGCGGTCGACTGGCGCTCATGGCGCTGCTGGCGGCGGCCATGGTCTCGCCGCCGTTTGTCTCATCGCTGGCCTATTTGCAGCTTTATGGCCGCCGCGGCTGGATCACCTACCGGCTGCTGGGGCTGAGCTGGAACCCTTACAACCTCTACGGCGTGATCGCCATGCAGACGCTCTCGTTCACGCCGCTCAGCGCGCTGTTTCTTCTGGGCGTGCTGGACAAGCTGGACGGGGACAGTCTGCGTTCAGCGCGCGACCTGGGTGCCTCGCCGGGCGCAATTTTGCGCGACGTGGTGCTGCCGCTGCTGCGGCCGGGGCTTCTGGTGTGCATGCTGCTCGCCTTTGTGCGCTCACTGGCAGACTACGGCACGCCCGTCATCATCGGCGGCCGCTCCACCACGCTGGCGGCGGAGATCTATTTGCAGCTCGTGGGTTACTCCGACCTGGAAAAGTCCTCGGCGATGAACATGCTTTTGCTGCTGCCGTCGATCTTCTTTTTCTTTGTCTACCGCGCGCTCATGCGCCGCTGCGACCGGCTCACCGCCGGGAGCCGGGGCGCGCAGGGCGGCCTTTCGCTGCCGCTGCGGCGCTGCGGCGTGGTGGGCTGGCTGACGCTTCTGGGCTGCGGCCTTTTCGTGCTGCTCACGGCGCTGCAATACGGCTGCGTGTTCCTCTCCGGCTTTCTCAAGAGCAAAAAGGGCGTCTACTCCTTCACGCTCGACCACTGGAACGAGCTGTGGCGCATCAGCGCGACGCCCATCGTGCGCAGCGTGTGCTATGCGCTGTTCGTGGCCGTGGCGGGCACGCTGTTTGCGGCGCTGTTCACCTACTATATGGAGCGGCGCCGCGTGCCGGGGCACGCGCTGTTCGACTGCGTGGCAACGCTGCCGTATATGCTGCCGGGCACCTGCTTTGGCATCGGCTATATTCTGGCCTTCAACCATCCGCCGCTCAAGCTCACCGGTACGGCGGTGATCGTGCTGGCCAACATGCTCTTCAAGCAGCTCCCCACCTGCACCAAGCTCTGCGCAGCCACGCTCTCCCAGCTCAACCCCGCGCAGGAGCGCTCGGCGCGCGATCTGGGCGCAGGGCGGCTGAGCGTGCTGTGCGACGTGGTGCTGCCCAACCTGCGCCCGGCGCTTTTCAGCTGCTTTGCCTACAACTTTACCAGCAGCATGACCACGGCGGGCGCGATCCTGTTTTTGATCGATCCGGGGCACCAGCTGGCCGTGTTCCGCCTGTTCGACGCGGTGTACAAGGGCGAATACGCGCTGGCCTCCGTGCTGGCCACGGTGATCACGGGAATCGTGCTGGCCGCAGAGGGGCTGATGTGGCTGCTGACGCACAGAAAGGAGAGGCGACGTGTTTCTTGAAGTACGAGAACTGAACAAAAGCTTTGACGGAAAGAGCGCCGTGTGCGGTCTTAGCCTCGATGTGGAGCAGGGAGAGATCTTGTGCATTCTCGGCTCTTCCGGCTGCGGCAAGACCACCACGCTCAACATGATCGGCGGCTTTCTTACGCCCGACAGCGGGCGCATTCTTCTCGACGGGCAGGACATCACCGCCCTCCCACCCGAGCGGCGGCCAGTGAGCACGGTGTTCCAGTCCTACGGCCTGTTTCCGCACATGACGGTGCTGCAAAATGTGACCTACGGGCTGAAATTCCGGCACGAGAGCCGCGCGCAGATGCGGGAGAAGGGTATGCGCTACCTCTCGCTCGTCGGTCTTGCCGACCGCGCGGACGCGCGTATCCATGAGCTCAGCGGCGGACAGCAGCAGCGCGTGGCGCTGGCACGCTCGCTGATCGTGGAGCCAAAGGTCTGTCTTCTGGACGAGCCGCTGTCCAATCTCGACGCGGCGCTGCGTGCGCGTATGCGCGGTGAGCTGCGGCGGCTGCAGCGCGAGCTGGGCATCACCATGGTGTTCGTCACGCACGACCAGGAGGAGGCGCTGGTGCTGGCCGATCGCATTGCCGTGATGGAGCAGGGGCAGCTTTTGCAGCATGACACGCCGCAAAACGTGTATCGCCGCCCGGCAAGCGAGGCCGTGGCGTCGTTTTTGGGGTTAAAGGATATTGTCTGGGCGGAGGATGGCTCCGTCCTGAAGGTCATCAGGAGGGAAAAAGAGATATGCTGATCGACATGCATCTGCACGAGAAAACCTTTTCAACGGACAGCTTTCTTTCGCTGGAGGAGATCGTCAACATCGCCAAAGGCAAGGGGCTGGACGCCGTTTGCATCACCGACCATGACAGTATGGGGCTGCGCGCCGCTGCGGAGGACTACTCCCGCCGCATTGGCTACCCGATCTTCGTGGGCGTGGAATTCTTTTCGCTGTGGGGCGACATCACTGCCTGGGGCATTGACGGCATCCCCGACCATCGCATCGACGCGCAGCCGTTTATTGACATGGTGAATGAGAAGGGCGGCTTCTGCGTGTCGTGTCACCCCTTCCGCAGCAACAATCGCGGCCTCAAGGAGCACCTGCGCGAGGTTCACGGGCTGCATGGCGTGGAGGTGCTCAACGGCAGCGCCGATCTCGAGGCGAACCGGACGGCGCTGCGCTTTTGCCGTGAGCTGGGGTTAAAGGCCATCGGCGCGAGCGACGCGCACACCCCTGCGCAGGTAGGCAAATACGTCACATGGCTTCCCGAACAGGTGAGCACGCTGTCGGCGTTCATCGCCCAGCTGCACGCCGTCGTCACGCGCCCCGCCATCTGGACGGGCAGCGGCTACGACGTGGTGGACAGCTTCTAAGGCGCTGACAGTCTCAAGCGGCTAACGCCGCTTGAGACTGTCAAAAAACCGCCATTGCGAAGTAAGTGGCCGATGTCGCTGGTGTGGCAATCCGTTCTTTTCTCTGCGTTTCCGGATACTTCTGGCGTGGGGGGACGGATTCCCTGATACGCTGAAAAACGGGAGACGTACCGGTCGGCACGTCTCCCGTTCATATTCTGGGTCTTTGCGGCTGGGCGCGCTTAGTCCTCCTGCTCCACCACGACGGGGGATTCGGCGTTGCGCTTGATGCTGTCGATGCCGTTGAGGCAGCCGGCCTTGGCCTTGTAGCCCTCGCCGGTGGCGATGATCTGGCCGTTGCTGGCCTTCAGGCGGAAACGATATTCACCGGCCTTGTCAAGGTAAAGCTCAAACTTGGGGTGCTTTTCGGTCTGATACCCTTCGACGGTCTGATCCTCGACAGGAGCGATGGGAGCGTTTCTCGTCACGCTGGAAACGCCGTTGCGGCAGGCGTCCTCGGAGGTGTACACCTCGGAGGTGGCGATCACTTCGCCGTTGCCGGCCTTCAGATTGAACTTGAAGCCCGTTTTGACCTTACGGATCACATACTTTCCCATGGAAAATCCTCCAGATGAATAGTGTTTGGGTCTACTGTCTACATTGTAGCGGATTTTCCGACAAATTACAAGAAAAAAATACCCGTTTTTCCAAAAAACCTGCCGACAGGGCAGTGGCCGACGCAGAAAAAACAGTTTACAAACCGTATAGCTTTTGCTATACTTTACAAAGAGTAATAAACAAAAATCGAGGGTGGGAGCATGAATCCTGATTTTTCACGAACCCTGTCCCTGCTGCGGCAGGAAAAGGGCATTTCGCAGCGCAAGGCTGCGGCGGCGCTGGGCATTTCGCAGGCGCTTTTGAGCCATTATGAAAACGGCGTGCGCGAGCCGGGGCTTGCCTTCGTGGCGCGCGCGTGCGACTATTACCATGTATCGGCGGACTACCTGCTGGGGCGCACGCTCTCGCGCGACGGCTGCATGATCGGCGCGGACGAGCTTTATGACATCAGCGAGGAAAAGGGCTCGCTCAAGGGCAGCATCGCTGCCACGCTGCAAAAAAAACTGCTGGTCAACTCCGTGGGGCTGTTGTTTGAGCTTCTGGGTAAGCTGGGCTCGCGCGAGGCCATCCACGCGGCGGGGCAGTATCTGGGCGCGGCGGTGTATCGGCTGTACCGTGCGCTCTACAGCGCTGCCGGGGAGAAGGAGGCGTTTTTTTCGCTGCCCGCCGCCGACTGCTGCGCCGGTGCGCCGGAGACGGTGATGCTCTCCGCTGTTGTGCATTACGAGCGTGCGCTGCGCACGGCGGAGACCTTCCCCACGATGGATGCCCAGGCGCTCAGCGCCGACCATCCCGCGTTGATGCAGAGCATGACGCAGGTGCTCCATGCGGCCGAGGAGGCTGCGGGCACCGTGCTGAGCAAAGGCTGAGAGGAGCTTTTTATGAACAGAGAAAACATCCGCAACTTTTCGATCATCGCGCACATCGACCACGGCAAGTCCACGCTGGCCGACCGTCTGCTGGAGACCTGCAACGCCGTGAGCGAGCGCGAGATGGAGGACCAGATCCTCGACAACATGGACCTCGAGCGGGAGCGCGGCATCACCATCAAGGCGCGTGCTGTTACGTTTGACTACACCGCCCAAAACGGCGAGACCTACACCCTCAACCTCATCGACACGCCCGGCCACGTCGACTTCAACTACGAGGTGTCGCGTTCGCTGGCCGCGTGCGACGGCGCGGTGCTGGTGGTGGATGCGTCGCAGGGCGTGGAGGCGCAGACGCTGGCCAACACCTACCTTGCCATGGAGCACGACCTGGAGATCCGCCCCGTGCTCAACAAGATCGACCTGCCCGCCGCCGACCCGAAGCGCGTGAAGGAGGAGATCGAAAACATCCTCGCCCTCCCCGCTATGGACGCGCCCGAGATCTCCGCCAAAAACGGCATCAACATCGACGCCGTGCTCGAGGACGTAGTGCACAACCTCCCCGCGCCCAAGGGCGACCCCGACGCCCCGCTCAAGGCGCTGATCTTCGACAGCTATTACGACAGCTACCGCGGCGTGATCGTGTACATGCGCCTGATGGACGGGCGTATCCGTCCGGGCATGGAGGTCAGGATGATGGCCACGGGCGCGACGTTCAAGGTGGTCGAGTGCGGGCTGCTGCGCCCCCTCGGGCTGGAACCGGCGGGCGAGTTGCAGGCCGGACAGGTAGGTTATTTCACCGCCAGCATCAAAAACGTGCGCGACACGCGCATCGGTGACACGGTCACGGGCGTGGAAAATCCCGCCGCCGAGCCGCTGCCGGGCTACCGCGCCGTGCGTTCAATGGTCTATTGCGGCATCTACACCGAGGACGGCAGCAAATACCCCGACCTGCGG
>CAYPLM010000061.1:0-1115 GCA_964411575.1 uncultured Oscillibacter sp.
CGACGGGCTGGGCGCGCTGGTGCGTGCAGAGGGGGACGAGGCGCTGCTGGAGCGCGTGCTTTTTCGCCTGTGCGCCCGGCGCGGCGGCTTTGCGCCGCTGCCGGAGCTGGGAAGCCGCCTGCACCTTCTGGGACGCGAGCGGCCGGGGCTGCGGCAGACGGCGGCGCAGCAGTATGTGGCCGAGGCGCTGGCGCAGGAGAATGTGGAGGTGACGCAGGTGACGCTGACGCAGGGCGTGGGCGGCGCGGCGGAGCTTGTGGTGCAGCTGCGCACAAAGACGGCACAGTGGCAGCTTAGCGTGCAGGTGGAAGGAGTGTGAACGATGCGGGAGCTTGAAACGATCTATCAGGAAATGCGCGCGGCCTTTGCCGAAAAGGCGGGCTTTGAGCCGGCGGAGGGCTGCGACGCGGCGGTGCGGCTGTACGCGCTGGCCGCGCAGGTGCAGGCGCTCGAGGCAGAATGCGACTGGGCGCTGCGCCAGAGCTTTCCGCAGACGGCGGAGGGCGTGTATCTCGACATGCACGCGGCGTGCCGCGGCCTTGCGCGCACGGCGGCGGTGTGCGCTGAGGGAACGCTGCGCTTTTTCACCTCCGGTACAGCGGAGACAGCGCTGCGCGTGCCAGAGGGCACGGTGTGCATGACAGCGGACGGCACGCGCTTTGCAACGCTTGCCCCGGCAGTCATCGCCGCCGGGGCGGGAAGCGGCGACGCGCCGGCGCGTGCGGTGGAGCCGGGTGTGCGGGGCAACGTGCCGGCAGGGCAGATCACGCTGCTCTCCGCTCTGCCGGTGGGCGTGGTGCGCTGCGGCAATCCGGAGGCGTTTTCCGGCGGAAGCGAGGCGGAGGACGACGCTTCGCTGCGCGCAAGACTGCTGGAAAGCTACCTTCGCCTGCCCAACGGCGCGAACGCCGCCTATTACGAGCAGGAGGCCATGCGCTTTGGCGGCGTGGCGTCGGCTGCGGCGGTGGGGCGCGCGAGGGGGCTTGGCACGGTGGACGTGTACATTGCGTCGGAGGACGGCGCGCCGGGAGAGGCGCTTATTGCGCAGGTGGCCGACGCGCTGAAGGAGCGGCGTGAGCTCGCGGTGGACGTAAAGGTGCTTGCGGCGGCGGTGC
>CAYPLM010000061.1:1215-9722 GCA_964411575.1 uncultured Oscillibacter sp.
CTGTGCAGCGTGGACGGTGTGGAGAACGTCAGATTGAGCACGCCGGAGGCCGACGTGACCGTGGGCGCCACCGGCGTTGCCGTAGCCGGGACGATCACGCTGACGGAGGAGGCATAGAATGGAAAGCTATGAGCATCTTTGTTCGCTGCTGCGGCCACTGGGCATTTACCGTCTGGAGCCGGAGAGCCTGAGCGGCGCGGAGCTGTGGGCGGCCGGCGTGGGGCTGGACGGCGCGGCGGCGCGGCTTGCCCATGCCGAGCAGGAGAGCCTTCTTTTTACGGCGGAGGACGAGGGACTGTCGCTGCGCGAAAGGCTGTTTCGCCGCTGCCCGGCGGCGCCTGATACGCCCTTGCGCCGCGCAGCCATCGCCGCGCTTTTGCAGATCGGTGCCGACTGCTCCACTCCGGCGGGGATCGACCGCACGCTCAGCGGCTGCGGTGTGCACGCCGTGGTGGAGGAGACGGAGGAGTACGGCGTGGTGCGCGTGCGCTTTCCGGGCACGGTGGGCGTGCCGGAGGAGCTTGTGCGGGTGAAGGACATCATTCTCGACATTCTCCCCTGCCATGTGCGCGCGGAGTTTGTTTTCCGCTATCTCACCTGGGCGGAGTGCGAGGAGAAGGGACTCACCTGGGGCTATGTAGAGGCGCAGGGCTGGGACTGGACGGCATTGGAAACGGCGGTGGAGCACAGTGAGTGAGCAGGAGCTGGCCGTGAAGCTTGCAGAAATGGACTCGCGCAGTCGCGCCAACGGAAAGCGCCTTGACCATGTGGAGCAGCGTCAGGAGGAGCTGGGGCGGCTGCTCTCCGCCGTGGAGGTGCTGGCCGCGCGGCAGGGCACGCTGGAAGGAGACGTCAAGGAGATCAAAAACGATGTCAAGGCGCTCACGCAGAAGCCCGCGCGCCGCTGGGAGCAGCTGATGGAGCGCGTGCTGTATCTTGTCGTGGGCGCGGCTGCGGCGGCGCTGAGCGGCGGCATTCTTTCATAGAGGAAAAACAAAGGAGCGGAGACTGCACGACAGCGGTCTCCGCTCCTTTTTGTTGTTCTCTATTTTACAGCAGCAGCATCAAAACCGGCGTGACGACAAAGCATGCCAGTGTGGTCAGCGCGGTGCCCTGCGCGGCATATTGCTCGTCCGCGCCGTATTCGCTGGCCGCCACCACCGTCTGCGTGACCACGGGCATGGCAAGCTCCACCACATACACGCTGCGCACCAGCCCGTCCACGCCTAAAAGCGCGCACACAGCTGCGCCCAGAGCCGGGGAGAGCACGAAACGAAAGAGCATCATCACGCCAAGGCTTTTGTCCATGCGCAGGTTTTTCAGCCCGATCTCGTGGATGATATACCCCGTGAGCAGCAGGGCAAGGGGGCTGACGGTGCCGTTGATGTACCTGCCGTAGCTCATCAGCAGCGAGGGCAGGTGAATGTCCAGTGCCACGAGCGCAAGGCTGATGAAAATGGAGAGCACCGTGGGCGTGCACAGAAAGCGACGCAGCGTGCTGCGTGTAAAGCCGCCCGACTCGCCTGCCCAGCGCACCATCGGCAGGCCGAGCAGCTGCGTAAAGCAGCTGCTGACCAGGTAGAAGAGCATCACATAGGGCGTGGCCACCTCGCCGAAAAGCTCGAGGCACATGGCAAGCCCCACGAAGATCGTGTTGCTCATGGAAGCCATCATCACGAAAACGCCCAGCTGACGGCGCGGCAGCTTCATCGCCCGCCCGACCGCGATGCTCAGCGCCACGCACAGCGAGATCACCGCCAGCGGCACCAGCAAAAGCCGCGGCGCGGCGAGCACGTCGGCGCGGGTGAGATTGTTCTGCATGCCGTAGATGAGCATCACAGGGATGCCCACGGTCATGAGATATTTGCTTAAAAAGCGCTTGTCCTCGGCGCGCATCCAGCCCTTTGCCGCGCACAGGTAGCCCGTGGCAGTGAGCAGCAGGATGATCGTCACCGAGGAGACGGCGTGAAGAAAGGTTTGCATGGCGCTATGCCCCCACTTGTTTTTCTTCATCATACCGCGCGGAAGCAGTATCTGTCAAGTGCGGATGGTTGTGGAGTTTTCAATGGTGCTGCCGCGCGGGAAAATGAAAAAGCGGTTGAAAAGCGGCGAAAAGCATGGTATCATATAGAAAAACCAAAAGGGAGGAACAGCAACATGAAAAAGGCGGCGCTTGTGATCATGGCGGCGGGCATGGGCTCGCGCTACGGCGGCAACAAGCAGGTGGACGGCATCGGCCCCGGCGGTGAAATTTTGATGGAATACTCCATTTTCGACGCGGTGCGTGCAGGTTTTACCAAGGTGGTGTTCATCATCAAGCCCGAGATGGAGGAGCTGATGCACCGGCTGTGCGGCGACCGCGTGGCGAAGATGAAAACGGCCGACGGCGCGCCGGTGGAGGTGTGCTACGCGTTTCAGGATTTTTCCAGCGTGCCGGCGTTTTACCACATCCCGCCCGAGCGCGTCAAGCCCTTCGGCACGGCGCACGCCCTTTTGTGTGCGCGCGGCTTTGTGCACGAGCCATTTGTGGTGATCAACGCAGACGACTACTATGGCCGCGACGCCTTCTCCTCCATCTATAACGGCCTTGCCGCGCTTGCCGACGAGGGCGAGGCGGCGATGGTGGGTTATCGTCTGGACAAAACCGTCAGCGAGCACGGCAGCGTGACGCGCGGCGTGTGCCATGTGACGGACGGCATGCTCGACAAGATCGTCGAGACGTACAAGCTCACTGTTTTCCCCGACGGCAGCATCCGCGACGTGGCGGACGACCCGGTGGGCGTGCCCTACGCGCCGGATACGGCGGTTTCGATGAACTTCTGGGGCTTTATGCCCTCGATCTTCCCCGAGCTGGAGCATTATTTCCACGACTTTCTGGAAAAGCTCCCGCCCGACGAGCGGAAGGCAGAGTGTCTGCTGCCCGGCCTGGTGGGCGCGCTGATCGGGCAGGGAAAGCTGCGCGTGCATGTGCTGCACTCGTCCGACCGCTGGTTTGGCATGACGCACCATGAGGATCGCGACATGGTCGCCAGCGGCCTGCGCGCGCTGCACGACAGTGGCGTCTACCCCCCCACGCTGCGCGAATAACCAACGCAAGCCCCGCAGAATTCTGCGGGGCTTTTGGCTGTCAAAAAAGCGTCATTGCGAGCCAGTGACCGTTGTCACTGGTGTGGCAATCCGTTCTTCTCTCTGCGTTTCCGAATCATTCCAGCGCTGGGAGTACGGATTCCCGAGCCAGTATGAGCACTGGCTCAGAATGACGGGGGCTTTTGACACACTGAGCCCCGTTCTGCGGGGCTTTTTCAACTGTGCGTTGGACGGTTGTTGCGCACGCGTCGCTGTTGCGGGGCGGGCGGGAGTGATAAGCTATGGCCATCACAGGGAGCGATCCCGGAAATGGAGACCTACAATATGATCGAAAATATGGGCAGACAGATTCGCGCCGCGCGGCTGCGCAGTAACCTCACGCAGGAGAAGCTGGCCGAGACGCTGGGCGTGACGGCGCAGGCCGTGTCCAAATGGGAAAACGGCGCGGGCTACCCTGACATCGCGCTGCTGCCGGAGCTTTCCGCTGCGCTGGGCGTGACGCTCGACGAGCTATTTGAAACCACAATGCAGACGCATCTGTGCCGCATCGAGCGCATGATGGAAAACGAGCCCGCGCTCAGCCGCGAGGACTTTGACTACGCCGAGCGATGCCTGAAGGAGGGCTGCCTTGACACGGCCACGCGCGGCGAGTGCCTGTCGCTGCTGGCGCAGCTGCACAACCACGTCGTCTCGCATCACCGCAGCATGGCCGAGGACTACGCCAAGCAGGCGCTTGCCGTCGACCCGGAGAAAAAGAGCAACCACTCCGCGCTCAACATCGCCACCGAGGGCTGGGTGCCCGACTGGTGCTGCATGAACCACCGCGAGATGATCGACTACTACAAGAGTTTTGTGCATGCGCACGCCGATTACGCCCCCGGCTACCTGTGGCTGATGGACAATCTCATCCCCGACGGGCGGCTGGACGAGGCGCGCGAGGCGCTCGAGCAGATGGCGCGCGTGCGCAATGACTATCGCGTGCTGATGTACCGGGGTCTCATCGAAAAGCAGGGCGGCGATCACGCCGCCGCGTGGCGCTGCTGGAACGAGATGGTGGAAAGCGACCCGGACAACTGGTTTGTCTGGAGCTCGCGCGGCGACTGCTATGCCCGCGAGGCGCGCTACGACGAGGCCATTGCCGACTTCCGCCGCGCGGCCGTGCTCAACACCACGCAGCGCTACACCGACAATTACGACAGCATCGCCCAGCTGTGCCTGCTCAAGGGCGACCGCGCCGGGGCTGCCGAGGCGTTTGAAAAGGTGGTGGAGATCCTGCGCGAGGACTGGGACGTGCAGGAGGGCGAGACCATCACGGGGTATCTTAAAAACATTGAAAAGCTGAGACGCTGAGGCAAAGGTCAAAAAAACCATTGCCCCACCGGTGCATACACTGGTGGGGCAAGCTGCTCTTTTCCAGGTTCTGCAAGCACTGAAAAAATTTGGATTCATATTATAATAAATCAAACTTTTGTCTGTTCGGCGGGGAGGAGTGCGCGGTGCAGGACGAGGCGGTTTTTCTCCACGCGCAGGAGGGCGCGGTCACCAGGGTGCAGTACGCCGGAGAGCAGCTGTTCGGCCAGCACGTCCTCTACCTCGCTGCGGATCAGGCGGCGCAGAGGCCGCGCGCCGTATTGCGTGTCAAGCCCCGCTGTGGCCAGCTGCGCCACGGCGGATGCGTCGGCCTCGAGCGTGATGCCCAGCGCGGCGGCGCGCTTTGCCGTGGCGGCGAGCATGCGCCGGGCAAGCGTTTCCGTGTCGGTCCGCGAAAGAGGATGAAAGACGATCGTCTCGTCGATGCGGCCCAAAAGCTCTGGGCGCAGCGTCTGCCTGAGCGCGTCGAGCGCCGCCTCGCGCACGCGTGCCGTGCCGTCCTCCGCCTGCACAAAGCCGAGGGTTGAGCCGCTGCGCCGCGCGCCGAGGTTGGAGGTCATCACCACGATGGCGCAGCGGAAGTCCGTGCGCCGCCCCTGCGCGTCGGTCAGCTCGCCCTCCTCGAAAATTTGCAGCAGAAGATCCCACACGTCCGCGTGAGCCTTTTCCAGCTCGTCCAGCAGCACCACGCAGTAGGGGCGGCGGCGTACCTTCTCCGTCAGCTGTCCGCCCTCCTCATGCCCTACATAGCCCGGCGGCGCGCCCACCAGGCGCGATACACTGTGCTTTTCCATATACTCGCTCATGTCAAAGCGCAGCAGCGCGCGCTCGTCGCCGAACAGCGTTTCGGCCAGCGCGCGGCAAAGCTCGGTCTTTCCTACGCCCGAGGGCCCCAGAAACAGGAACGAGCCCACGGGCCGCGCCGGGTCGCCCACTCCGGTGCGGCTGCGGCGAATGGCGCGCGCCACGGCGCGCACCGCTTCATCCTGCCCCACCACGCGCGCGTGCAGCGTGTCCTCCAGCTGCAAAAGCCGCTCGCTCTCCGCCTGCGTCAGGTGCGCGGCGGGCACGCCCGACCAGTCCGACACCACCGCCGCGACATCCTCTGCCGTGACGCTCGGGCGCGCGGCCTCCTGCTGCCAGCGTTCGCGCTCCTGCACGGCCTGCTCGTGAAAATCCCGCTCCACATCGCGCAGCTGAGCGGCGCGTTCGAAGTTCTGTGCGCTCACGGCGCTCTGCTTCTGCCGCCGCAGCGCAGCGAGCCTCGCTTCCAGCTGCCGCAGCTCCGGCGGCAGGGCGCGCTGCGTCAGCCGGACGCGCGCGGCGGCCTCGTCCATGAGGTCTACGGCCTTGTCGGGTAGAAAACGGCTGGTGAGATAGCGGCGCGAGAGCATTACGGCGGCTTCGAGCGCCGCGTCCTCGATGCGCAGACCGTGGTGTGCTTCGTAGCGTGCGCGCAGACCGCGCAGGATCGCAAGCGCCTGCGCCTCCGTCGGCTCGCCCACCAGCACGCTTTGGAAGCGCCGTTCAAGCGCCGTGTCCTTTTCGATATAGCGGCGGTACTCGCCCAGCGTGGTCGCGCCGATCACGCTCAGCTCGCCGCGTCCGAGCGCGGGCTTGAGGATGTTGGCCGCGTCCACAGCACCCTCCGCGCTGCCCGCGCCGACGATGGTGTGCAGTTCGTCGATAAACAGGATCACGTTGCCGTCGCGGCGCACCTCGTCGAGCAGCGCACGGATGCGCTCTTCAAATTCGCCCCGGTATTTTGTCCCCGCCACCATCCCGGCGAGGTCAAGGCTCAAAAGCCGCTTGTCCAGCATCGCCTCTGGCACGTCGCCGCAGGCGATGCGCTGCGCAAGACCCTCTACGATGGCCGTTTTGCCCACGCCCGGCTCGCCGAGCAGCACAGGGTCGTTTTTGCTGCGGCGCGTGAGGATGCACAGCGTGCGTGCGATCTCATCTTCGCGTCCGATCACGGGGTCGAGAAGCCCCTGACGCGCCTGTTCGGTGAGGTCGCGCGTAAACTCGCAGAGCACGCGCCCCTTTCCCTCTTTTGCCATTTTTCCGCCCTCCCTTGCACTGCGCGGCGCTGCGCCGCGCGATTGCTGTACGGCGCAGGTCAGCTGCCGGGGGTCAGCCTCCAACGCAAGCAGCAGCTGCACCGCCGTGCTGCCGCTCACGCGCAAAAGTCCCAGAAGAAGATGTGCTTCTCCCACGACGGCGCTGCCGCTTCGCCTCGCCTCCTCGGCGGCGAGCTCCACAGCGCGGCACGCATGCGGCGTGAGCCCCTGTGCCGGGGGTGCACCTGCAAGCCCGCGCCCCACCGTGCGCAGCAGCGCGGCGCACACGCTCTGCTCGCTGATCCCCTGCTCGCGCAGCACGCGCCCTGCCGTGCCCTCCCGCTGACGCAGCAGCCCCAGCAGCAAATGCTCACTGCCCACATAGCCGTGCCCGAGCTGCGCCGCCGCCTCGCGGGAGAGCGATATCACCTGTTCGGCCTGTGCAGTAAACGGTCCTTCCCCCAATTGGCTCACCTCATTTCTGCGGCAATTATTCCCAGAGAAGGGGAGAGTTAACCGCCCGGCGGAAAAATCAAAAAATTCCTGCGGATTCGCTCTTGCAATTTTCGCGTTTCATGTTACAATGAAAGTATCATCAGACTGTGTGAGCAGTCGGTGGTATCAAATACCAAATGGAGGTGCTTCTCATGGCTTATAAGATCAGCTCTGCCTGCGTCAGCTGCGGCTGCTGCGCGGATGCCTGCCCCGTCGGCGCGATCTCTCAGGGTGATGGCCAGTACGTCATCGACGCTGGTGCTTGCCTGGAGTGCGGTTCCTGCGCGGACACCTGCCCCAACGGCGCGATCTCCCAGGAGTAAGTTACACAAAGCGAACGGGTGTGCTGAGGGGCACACCCGTTTTCTTTTGACATTAAGGAGAAGCATGGAACGAACGGAAACGCTTTGGCCGGGCGGCACGCGGCTGCTCTATGACACGGCGCTCTTCCCGCCGGGGACGGACAGCTTTGCCCTCGGCTACTTTGCCGCGCCGGACAGGCGCGCACGCGTGTGCGACCTTGGCTGCGGCACGGGGCTTCTGGGCGCACTGCTGCTGTCGCGCAGACCGGAGCTGCGACTCTACAACGTGGAAATCTCGCCGCGTGCGCTCGCGCTGTGCGAGCAGACCTTTGCCGCCAACGGCTGGCAGGGGGAGTTTTTCTGCGGCGACCTGCGTGAGCGCAGCGCGCTGCCCGGCGCAGGGACGATGGACTATGTGCTCAGCAACCCGCCGTATTTCCGCGCGGGCAGCGGCGCGCCCTCGCCCGACCCGGCGCGGCAGAGCGCACGCAGCGAGCAGAGCTGCACGCTGCAGGAGGTGTGCGCGGCGGCGGGCTATCTTCTGCGCTGGGGCGGACGCTTTGCGCTGGTGCACCGCCCCGAGCGGCTGACAGACGCGCTGTGCGCGCTGCGCGGCGCGGGGATGGAGCCCAAGCGGCTGCGCTTTGTCTGCCCGCGCGCGGAGGCCGCGCCGTCGATCGTGCTGCTCGAGGCGCGGCGCGGCGGAAAAAGCGGCCTGACCATAGAACCGCCGCTGCTCATCGGATCAAAGGAGTGGGACGCAGTATACTTCCGCGCGAACCTTGACGACGGACATCCGGCCTGAGCGGGGGCGTATGCGGTGCGACCAGGAACCAGAAACGTGCGGTGATAAACACTGCCCCTTCTGAAAACTGCATAAAACAAAACAAACCACGCTATATCCGCACGTTGCATGCGATATAGCGTGGTTTTGTGGTCTATGCAGGGCAAAGCCCTTTACACGCAGAGCCTGCCGCGTTTGATGACGCTGCGCACGAGGTTGCTGCCTACGCGGTAGCAGATGTAGTCGAGGTCGGGCGCGTCCCAGAGGACGAGGTCGCCCAGTTTGCCCGGTTCCACCGAGCCGACGGACTCAGCCCGGTCGATGGCCGCCGCGCCATTGAGCGTGACGGCGGTGAGCACCTCCTCGGGCGTGAGACGGTATTTCAGGCATCCCAGGTTGATGACAAAC
>CAYPLM010000062.1:0-9434 GCA_964411575.1 uncultured Oscillibacter sp.
CCGGTCTCGCCCGTGATGAGCACGGTGGAGCTGCTGGAGGCGTAGCGGCGCGCCTTTTCCCGCGCGGCGGTGATGGCATCGCTGCTGCCGAGAATATCGTGAAAGCCGTAGCGGGCGTGGTTGCCGGATTCGGTAAGCTTTTTGCGGATCCGCTGTTCGAGCATCTGCACGCGGCGGACAGGCTGCATAGTGAACACCGCGCCCTGCACGCGCCCCATGGTCGTGATCGGGCGGCCGGAGAGCATGGTCGGCACGCCGCGCAGCTCGCTCAGCTCATCGGCGATCTCTCCCCCGGCCATGACCCGCCCGACAAGCTCAGGCTTTGACAGGCACTCGCGCAGCGCAAGCCCGCGCCACGAAGCGCCCAGCAGCTGCGCGGCGCTGGTGTTGGCGTTGGACACGCGGCCGTCCGCGTCGATGGCCACGGCGCCCTCCTCCGTGCAGTCAAGGAGCGAGGCAACCATCTCGTAGCGCTCCTCGCGGTCGGTCTCGATACGCAGAAGGTACTCCGCCTCAGCCACCGCGTCGTAAAGCGAACCGTCCTCCACGCCGATGTGCACGGTCTGCATCCCCAAATCCTTTGCCAGGCGGCAGGTGGTGTGTCCGCCGATCACGGTGTCCACGCCGTCGGCTCGCAGCTCGCGCAGCGTCTGGCGCAGCTGGTCGGGGCGCTGCACATACACCACAGCCAGATCGCCAAGCAGCTCGCGGTACTGTTCGAGATAGCGTTTCCAGATCTCCTCATAGCCGACGATGGCAATCCGACTGCCGAGCTTGTGCGCCTCGTTGACGGCGCTGATGAAATTGAAGCCCGTCATGCGCACCTCGACCACCGGCACGTCCACGCTTCCGCGCAGCAGCACCGCCGAATAGCCGCGGCTGATGATCACCCGCGTGCCGTGCGCGATCTCACGCTGGGCGATGGTTACCGTTTCTTCAAAATCGCAGCGGAGCACCGGAAGCTCGATCCCCTTCTCCCGCAGCAGCGCCTTCATGCGCTCCGCCACAAGGTGGGAGGAGGTGATGACAAGGATCCTGTGCTCATCCTGACCCCGGCTCATGGCTTACTGCCCGCCGAGGCGGGCGGACAGGGCAGAGGCGGCGGTGCACACCTTTTCCACCATGCCGTCGAGTCCCTTATGCGTGACGCGGTAGTCCGGCCCCGACACGCTCATCGCCGCCACCGGCTCGCCCGAGGCGTTGAACACGGGCGCAGCAATGCAGATGACCCCTTCCTCGCGCTCGCCGCGGTCAAAGCCGTAGCCGCGCGATCTGATCTCCGTCAGCTCGCGCACAAGGTCGCTGCGGCGGGTGAGCGTGTTTTCGGTGAAGCGGGCAAGCTTCGCCGCCTGCAATGTGCTCTGCTGCGTCTCCTGCGGCAAAAAGGCCAATATCACCTTGCCGCCGCCGGTGCAGTGCCAGGGCACGCGCGCGCCGAGCTGCGTGAACATCTTGACCATATTGTTGCTCTCGCTCTGGGCAACGTACACCGTCTCCTGCCCCTGCAAAACGACAAGGTTGCTCGTCTCGCCGCAGCTGCGGCTGAGCTCCTCGAGGATGGGCTGGGCGTTGTAGGCAAGCGTGTTCTGCCGCTGCGCCAGCGCGCTGAGACGGATGAGGCCCACGCCGAGACTGTACTTCTTGCTCTGGGGATCCTGCTGGAGCAGGTCGCCCCGGCGCAGCGTGTTGAGCAGATGATAGGTTGCGCTCACGCCGCAGCCGAGCGCCGCGCTGATCTCGGTGACGCCGAGGCCGTGCTCGCTGGCGGCAACAATATTGAGAATGCTGATGGCCTTTTCCACCGAGCCGATGGTCTTGGGCTCCTTCTCGCTTCTTTCCATATGAGTCTCCTCCACGGTTTTTACCTATATTAAAACACTTTTTCTGATTTGTCAATCTTTTTTCAAAAAAACTGTGTTCTGCGCTTGACAAACGGGAAAAAGTCTGCTACAGTAATTCCAGTAAAACCTTTTTACCAATATTCAAAACTCTTTTGAAAGGAAGCTTCTACCATGGTTGAAAAGAAAATGGTCATGATCCCCGGCCCCACTCCTGTTGTCAAGTCCATCCAGGATCAGATGGGCCGCGAGACGCAGGCGTTCGGCGATCCCCGCTTCGTCGCCGACTACAAAAAGCTGATCTCCGACCTGGGCGTTCTGCTCAACTGCTCCGGCATGACCTTCCCCCTCGCCGGCACCGGCACGCTGGCCATGGAGATGGCCATTGCCAACGTCACCAAGCGCGGTGACAATATCCTCATCATCTCCCACGGCTTCTTTGGCGACCGCTTCATCGAGATCGCCGAGCGCAAGGGTCTCAACGTCGACGTGATGCACGCCGAGTGGGGCAAGATCATCCCCGTGGCCGAGATTGAGAAAAAGCTGTCCGAAAAGCACTATGCCGCGATGACCGTTTCCCACGTGGACACCGCCACCGGCGTGGTCGCCCCCATCGCCGAGATCGGCGAGATGATGAAGAAGTTCCCCGAGACGATCTACATCGTCGACGGCGTGGCCGCTACGGTCGGCGAGTACGCCGATGTTGACGGCATGAACATCGACATCCTCTTCACCGGTTCTCAGAAGGCCTTTGGCGTGTGCCCCGGCATGTTCGTGCTCTGGGCCAGCAAGAAGGCGCTTGCCCGCCGCAAGGAGCTGGGCATGATTCCCGAATATTACATCGACTTTGAAAAGTGGATCCCCATCATGGAGAACCCCGCCAAGTACTTTGCCACTCCCGCTGTCAACCTCGTGTGGGCGATGGCCGAGGCCACGCGCATCATCATGGCCGAGGGCTACAAGGCGCGCTATGAGCGCCATGTGAAGAACGCCGACGCCATGCGCAAGGCGCTCGAGACGCTGGGCTTCACCGTTCTGGCCGAAGAGGGCCACCGCGCCTGCACGCTCTCCAACCTCGTCTATCCCGAGGGTCTGGACGACGCCAAGTTCCGCGGTGCACTGTATGACGAGGGCATCATCGTTGCCGGTGGTCTTGCGCAGTATGCCGGCCGCATGTTCCGCCTTGGCCATATGGGCAACATCGACATCAACGACGAGGTCGCCGTGCTGGGCGTGATCGAGCGCGCGCTCGTCGCCTGCGGCCGCGAGGTCGAGTACGGCAAGTCTATCGGCGTGTATCTCGCCGAGATGGCCAAGTAAATTCGCTTCCTTCCTTTTCCATATAGTCTCCTCACAGCCAGGACGCCTGCCCCGAAACCGGAGCAGGCGTCTTGGTGTTTATTCTTTTTACATTTCCTCCGCGAGGAACACGCCCTCGGTGCGGCTGAACTGCGTGAGCAACTCCTCCGCCGGGCAGACCGTGTTGTTCAGACGCAGCATGAAGATGGCGCTGGCGTTGTGATGCTCGGTGCCGGTGTGGCGCGTGATCTCAAGGTTAAGCACCTTGGCCTGCCGCTCGCTGCACAGCTTGAGCAGGCGCTCGAGGCTCGGCTTGTCGGCGTACTCCACATACACGTTGATCTCCGGCGCGGCAGCCAGCAGGCGGTACTCCCACTTGGAAAACAGCAGCTCGGCCAGAAGGATCAGCCCTGCGGCAATCAGTCCGCCCTCGTAGAAGCCCGCGCCCAGGCAAAGCCCCACCACGGCCATCGTCCACATGCCCGCCGCCGTGGTCAGCCCCTTGACGCGCTGACGCCCCGTGACGATGATGGTGCCCGCGCCGATAAAACCGATGCCCGCCACTACGCCTGCGCCCAGGCGCGCCATGTCGAGATAGTAGTGCATGTTGAGAAACAGAAACTCACTGGTCATGGTGGTCATGGCCGCGCCGAGGCAGATGAGGATGTGCGTGCGGAAGCCCGCGCTGCGGCGCTTGTACTCACGCTCAGCGCCCACCAGCCCGCCGCACAGCACTGCCAGCAGCAGCCGCAACATCACGGAGGCAAGCGTAATGTCACGCAGGCCGTCAAAGATACTCAGCATATGTCCTCTCCCCTCTTTATGTTTCGTGGATGACAGTGACGCTCTCGAGCGTGAAAAGCGCCGTCACCACCTGCGTGTGCGGCAGCTTGTGCGCCAGACGGATCGAAAGCGCGGCACTCGGACGGCGCTCCTGCCCTCCGCGGTCAAGGTCGATCTCAAGGATCTGCGCGTCGAGCGCCTTGATCGAGCTGATCAGCTCGCCCACATGCTCGAGCGATACAAGCTCCACATAGAGCGTCATGTTGCGTCCGTTTTCCACGATGCGGTTTTCCACCGTCGGCAGCACCTGCATGCAAAGCAGGATCAACGCAAATGAGATCAGGACACACTCGTAAAAGCCTGCGCCGATGGCGATACCCATGCACGCCGACACCCACAGACCTGCCGCCGTGGTAAGCCCCTTGACCTCTTTTTTGCCCGTGACGAGGATGGTGCCCGCGCTCAAAAAGCCGATGCCGCTGTACACCTTGGCGCCGATGCGGCTGACATCCACGCCGCGCCCCACGAGCGCCACCTCCGCCGCCCAGGCGGTTTTGCACATGACGAAAAGATATTGGCTGAGGATGCCCGTCAGCGCCGAGCCCATACACACGAGCATGTAGGTGCGAAAGCCGGCCGCGCGGTGCTTTCGCCCGCGCTCAAGCCCGATCGTCCCGCCGAAGAGCATCGCCAGCGCAAGGCGCAGCAGCACCGACACCGCAGTCAGCTCACGCAGCGGATCAAGCACGGAAATGAGCATCAGTTTCCCTCCTTAAAGCATAGGATCCTGCAAAAAAGTATAGCAGAGTTCCGCCGCATTCACAACGGCGGATTTCTGCTATTTGTATGAAAAAAGCACGGAAAACTATTCTTCCTCTGTGCAGCGCGAGAGCTGATAAAACGCCACCGCGCTTGCCGCCGCCACGTTGAGCGAATCGACCCCGTGCGACATGGGGATGCGCACGGTGTAGTCGCAGGCAGCGATGGTCTGCGCGGCGAGGCCATCGCCCTCCGTGCCCAGCACCACGGCCAGACGCTTTTCGCGCGTGAGGCGGGGGTCGTCGATGGAGAGCGAGTCGTCCCGCAGCGCCATGGCAGCGGTGCGGAAGCCCAGCGCGTGCAGCGCGCCCTGCCAGTCGTCGTCAAGATACGTCCACGGCACCTGAAACACCGTGCCCATGCTCACGCGGGCGGCGCGGCGATAGAGCGGGTCGCTCCCGGCGGCCGTGAGCAGCACTGCGTCCATGCCCAGCGCGGCGGCTGAGCGGAAGATTGCGCCGAGGTTGGTGGGGTTCATCACATTTTCCAGCACGGCCACGCGGCGTGCCCCGGCGCACAGCGCCTGCACCGTGGGCAGCGCCCTGCGGCGCATGGCACACAGCATGCCGCGCGTGAGGTGAAAGCCGGTGAGCTGCGTGAGCACGTCCAGCTCCGCCGTGAACACGGGGATGTCGCCCACGCGCTCGAGGATAGCGCGCCCCGTGCCCTCCACATGCTTCGTCTCCATCAGAATCGACACGGGCTCGTACCCTGCGTCGAGCGCGCGGCCAATGACAAGCGGACTTTCCGCCACGAACAGCGCATTTTGCGGGTCGGCGCGGTTGACGAGCTGGTTTTCGGTCAGGCGCGCATACACGTCCAGCTCAGGCGCCAAAAAGTCGTGAATGGGAATGATCATAGGCTCCTCCTCAGCTCCCGTGCCGCCATGCGCTGCGCGAGAACAGAACCAGAATGGGGAAAATCTCCAGACGCCCGGCCAGCATGTTCATGATGAGCACCAACTTGGAAAACACGCTGAACTCCCCGTATCCGCCCATCGGGCCCACCAGACCAAAGCCGGGGCCGACGTTGCTGAAGCACGCCGTCACAGCGGAGATGTTGGTGATCATACTGAACCCGTCAAACGAGATGAGCAGCGTGCTGATGACCATGATCTGCACATAGGCGACAAAGTAGGCGTTAACGTTTTTCACCAGCTCGTCGCTGACCACGCGGCCATTGACGCGCACGGCCTGAATGCGCTGCGGGTGCAGCACGGCGCGCACGTTGTTGCGCATGCTCTTGAGCAGGATCAGAAGCCTTGCGCACTTGAGCCCGCCGCCGGTGCTCCCGGCACACGCACCCACAAACATCAAAAACAGCAAAATCGACTTGGAAAGCGACGGCCAGAGCTCAAAGTTGTCCGTAGAGAAGCCCGTGGTGGTGATGATGCTGCCTACCTGAAACGCCGCATGGCGCAGCGTCTCGCCGAAGGTGGCAAAGTGCCCGCGCAGGTCGAACACGATCAGCGCGGTCGACCCGGCGATCAGCCCCAGATAGAGCCGCAGCTCCTCGTCGCGCAGCACGGTCTTCACGTCGCGCAGCAGCAGAAAGTAAAAGCAGCTGAAGTTCACGCCGAAGAGGATCATAAACACCGTGGTCACGTTTTGCAGATATGGGCTGTAGAAGCCCATGGAGTCGTTTTTGATGCCAAGGCCGCCGGTGCCGGCAGTGCCGAACATGGTGCAAAGTGCCTCAAGAGGCGGCATGCCGCCCACAAGAAGAAAGATAAGGTTGACAGCGGAGAGGACAATGTACATGATGTAGAGGATCTTCGCCGTCTGCTTGATGCGTGGGACGAGCTTTCCCACGTCAGGCCCCGGACTCTCCGCGCGCATGAGGTGCATGGTAAAGCCGCTCGTTCTGTCGCCCGTGGGCACCACGGCCAGCAGGAACACCAGCATGCCCATGCCGCCCACCCAGTGGGCAAAGCTGCGCCAGTAGAGGATGCTGCCTGGCAGGCTCTCCACGTCGGTGAGGATGCTTGCGCCCGTGGTGGTGAAACCGGAGACCATCTCAAAAAGCGCGTCGATATAACGTGGAATCGTACCGGAGAACACAAACGGGAGGCAGCCGAGAAGGCTCATGGCGATCCAGCACAGCCCCACGCAGGCGTAGCCCTCCTTGGCATACAGCCCGCGTTTTGCCCGGCGGCACAGCAGAAAAAGCACGAGTGCCGCCGCCGCGGTGAGCAGGATGCTCCAGGCAAAGGCCACTGTCTCCTTCTCTCCGTCGGTCAGGCTGATACCCAGCGCCGGGACCATCATCACCGCCTCGATGACAAGGATCTGCGCGATAAAGCGGCCGATCATCTTAAAGTTCATCGTCTTCTCCCGTTATGCAAAAATGTCGTTGAGCTGACCGATACGGTTTTCCCCGCTGGTGACCACCACCACGGTGTCGCCCGGCCGCAGGCAGGAGTCGCCGTTGGGGATCTCCACCTCGCGCCCACGGCTGATGCACGCGAGCAGCACGCTGCGCCGCAGCCTCGTTTTAAGCTCCTTGAGCGGCACACCGCAGTACGGCGCATTGCCCACGGCAAACTCCAGCGCCTCCACCTGCCCGTCGGCGATGGTGTGCAGCGTCAGCGCCGCACCGCTCTGGTTCTGCATGGCGCGCACATAGCGCACGATGCCCGTGGCGCACAGCTCCTTGGGGCACAGCACACTGCCGATGGGCAGCGCGTCGTACACGCCGCTGATGTCGGCGTGGCCAAGCTTTGTGATGACCTGCGGGACTCCGCGGCCACTACCGTAGATTGAGAGGATCATGTTCAGCTCGTCGAGCCCGGTGAGCGTAACCAGCGCGCTGCACTGATCAAGCCCCTCGCTGTCAAGCAGCGTCTGCGAGCTCGCGTCGCCCTCGATAATGCAGGCGTGGGGCAAAAGCTCGGCGAGCTGCATGGCGCGCTCATGATTGCTTTCAATAATTTGCAGGCTGATGCCGCTCTTTTCCAGACGCTTGGCAAGATAATAGCTTACGCGTCCGCCACCGCAGAGCATCACGCGGTTTGCCCGACGCGTGACGATGCCGAGGTTTTTGAGCAGCGTGTCGAGCGTGCGGGCAGGGGCGGTGAAAAACACACGGTCGTTTTCGCGCAGGACGAAATCGCCGCTGTTGGTGGTGATGGCCTTTCCGCCGCGCAGCACTGCACACACCAGCACGCGGCAGCCGACAATCTTCGGCAGGTCGAGCAGCGCGGCGTTACACAAACGGCTGTTCGCGTCCACGCGCAGCTCCACGATCTCCGCGCGTCCCTTGGCAAAGGTGTCTCGCTTCAAAAAGCCGGGGTAGCGCAAAAGCCGCTCGATCTCAATGGCAGTCTGCTGCTCGGGGTTGACGACCAGCGACAGACCGAACAGGTCGCGCATGGCGTAGATCTGGTCGGTGTACTCGGGGTTTCGGATGCGGGCGATGGTGTGCAGCGCGGGGTTGACACCGTGCGCCGTGGTGCAGCAGAGCAGGTTTACCTCGTCGGCACTGGTGGCAGCAATGAGCAGCTGCGCGTCCTTTACGCCCGCCTCCAGCAGCACGGGCATGGCGGCGCAGTTGCCCTGCATGCCCAGCACGTCATACTGCCCGGCGATGTCGTCGAGCACACGGCGGCTCGTGTCGATGACCGTGAGGTCGTGCCCCTCGGCGGACAGCTGGCGCACCAGCGCCGCGCCCACCTTGCCGCCGCCGGCAATGATGATCTTCATGTAACGTTCCCCCTCTGTGGAACAAAGATTTTTGTATCGGTTTGCGGTCTCCCGCAGTTTGTATTATAGCAGTGCAAAGCATAAAAAACAAGCCCCCCGGCCATCATTTCGCCGTGGGACGCATCTGCTTAACAAACATGCCGTTTCCCGGCTTGCAAAGCCAGTTCTTTCAAGGCAGCAGCAAAGCCATATCGCGCAGGTGTTTTTTCATGGGACGAACCTCCCTCTTCCCAAAAACAGACAAAACGCCCAAGCCGTTTGTGGCTCGGACGTTTTGCAGTAGATTCGATTATTCAGCCGGATACACGCAAGCCTGCTTGCGATCCTTGCCCAGACGCTCAAAGCGCAGGACGCCGTCGGCCTTGGCATAGAGCGTATCGTCGCTGCCGATGCCGACGTTGACGCCGGGATGAATGTGGGTGCCGCGCTGGCGAACGAGAATGTTGCCGGCGAGAACGAACTGACCGTCAGCACGCTTGGGGCCAAGGCGCTTGGCGTTGGAGTCGCGGCCGTTCTTGGTGGAGCCGCCGCCCTTCTTGTGGGCGAAGAACTGAAGACCAATGTTCATCATGATCGAATTACCATCCTTTCTATAAGATGATTGCGGGAACAGGGGGCGTTAGCCCTCCATGACTTCGATGTTGTCGGGATATTCGGCGGCAAGCTCGGTGAAGTAGAGCATCAGCCCCGTCAGAAGCGCCTGACAGGTGCCCTCGCTGGCGGCAGAAAGCCCGCCGGGCAGCCGGAAGCTGATCTCACCGCTCGCCTCGCGCACCTTGACGCTGGCCGCAAGACCCATAACGTCGTTGATGGTGGCATCTACCACGCGCACGGCGCTGGTGATGGCGGCGCAGACGATGTCGCTGCCTGCTTCGGCGTAGCCGCTGTGTCCCTTTGCGTCAAAGCCGGTGATGCGTCTTCCCTCAAGGAAGAATGTGACGCGTGTCATGGCTTACACGCAGATCTTGCCGATCTCAACCTTGGTATAAGGCTG
>CAYPLM010000063.1:0-9325 GCA_964411575.1 uncultured Oscillibacter sp.
CCCTTTGCCATGTTGTTGTTCCTCCTAAGGGACGGTAAAACCGCTGAATTTATTGCTCATCCTGAGCAGGTCTTCCATTTTGTCGTGCGGCTTTGCGCCGGGTGCCTCACCCTCGGTGAAGCGGACGTTCACCGCGCAGCCCGCTTCGGCGGCTGTCACCTCGGCGAGCACTGCCGCCACAGCAGGGCAGTCGAGCACGTTGCGCACGAGGTCGTT
Source organism: uncultured Oscillibacter sp. (assembly GCA_964411575.1). GTDB lineage: Bacteria > Bacillota > Clostridia > Oscillospirales > Oscillospiraceae > Hominicoprocola. The sequence goes on from CAYPLM010000063.1 coordinate 217, forward strand.
CTTGCAGTACACGGTCAAAACGCCGCTGTCCAGCACGCCGTCTGCCATGCCCAGAAAGGCACGCTTGTCTGCCGTGAGCTTGTTTTTGTAGCGCTCGGTGAGGCGGCGGAACAGACCTGCATCGCCGCCTTCGGCTGCCGGCGCGGATGCCGCAGCGGCTGCGGGGGCGGCGGCTTTGCGCGGCGGCTCGGGCGCGATGGGCTCGCCGTAGGGCGGGGGAGCGTCGCCGTCGTCCCACGGCGGGGGATCGTCGTCTGCGGCCTCGGCTTTCGGCAGCTCGCTTACGGGCGCTTTTTCCGCCTCGCGCGCGGGCGCAGCGGGCTCGCCGCTTTTAAGCTGCTGCTCGAGCCGCTCAATGCGTGCGGTGAGCGCGGTGAGGTCGCCGGAGAGCGCATCGTCGCACAGGCGCAGAAGGCACAGCTCGGCGTCGGTGCGCCGGTCCATGCTCCATTGCAGCTCGGCGTTGGCACGCTGCAGCGTGGTGGTGATGGCGATCAGGCGCGCGGGGGTGCACAGCGCGCGCAGCGCGGCCATGGTGGTCTCGTCGTATCCGCCGGTGAGCAGCGCCGCCCCGCCGCGCGGGGCCGTGATGCTGATGAGAAGGTCGCGCGCGAGCGCGGACAGCTCGCCGAGCACCGCGCCCACGTCCCTGCCGCCGGCGTGCAGACTGTGCAGCAGCGTCAGCGCGGCAGATGCATCGCGGTGGAGAATATGTTCCATCAGCTGCGCCGTCTGCAAATTGCCGGCAAGTCCCAGTGCGTCAAGCACGGCGGCAGCGTCGATGGCACCGCCTGCGGCGGCACACTGGTCGAGAAGGCTGAGCGCGTCGCGCATCGCGCCGTCGGCCAGACGGCTCAAAAGCTCGGCTGCGTCGGGCAGAAGCTCGATGCCCTCCTGCTGCGCAACATAGCGCAGCCGCGCGTCGATATCCTGCGGCAGCAGCCGCCGGAAGGCGAAGCGCTGGCAGCGGGAGAGGATGGTGGCAGGCACCTTGTGCAGCTCGGTGGTGGCGAGGATGAACATCAAATGCTCGGGCGGTTCCTCGAGGATTTTCAGCAGCGCATTGAACGCCGCGATCGACAGCATGTGCACCTCGTCGACGATGTACACGCGCTTTTTTACCTGCGCGGGAGAGTAGATGGCTTCGTCGCGCAGGGCGCGCACCTGATCGACGCCGTTATTCGAGGCGGCGTCGAGCTCGAGCACGTCCAGAAAGCTGCCCGACTCGATGCCAAGGCACGACGGGCACGCGTTGCAGGGGTTGCCGTTTACCGGGTGCTCGCAGTTGACGGCCTTGGATAGAATTTTGGCGCAGGTGGTCTTGCCTGTGCCGCGCGTACCGGTGAAAAGATAGGCGTGCGACAGCCGCCCCTCGGCCACCTGACGCTGTAGGGTGTCGGTGATGTGCTGCTGGCCGACCACGTCGGCAAAGGTTTTTGGCCGCCACTTGCGGTAAAGCGCCTGATACATCGCGCCGCCTCCTCCACAAAATCTCATCTTATTATAACCACAAACGTCCGTGCCTGTCAAATGAAATTGACAGGAATCGATCTGCCGCCGGGGACAAATAAAGTCTTGTGCTGAGCGGAGGATTCTGTTATAATAACACTGAAATTTTATCTGCAAAGAGGGCTATATCATGCATGAACTGGAACGGCAATATCATATCCGCTGCGCACCCGGCGAGGTGGGGCGCTATGTGATCATGCCCGGCGATCCGGGACGCTGCCCGTCCATCGCCGCGCTTTTTGACGACGCGCACCTTGTGGCGCAAAACCGCGAATACGTCACCTACACCGGCACGCTCCTGGGCGAAAAGGTGAGCGTGTGCTCCACGGGCATCGGCGGGCCATCGGCGTCCATCGCCATGGAGGAGCTGCACAAGCTGGGCGCGGACACGTTTATCCGCACGGGCACCTGCGGCGGCATCGAGCTGAGCGTGAAGTCCGGCGACATCGTGGTGGCCACGGGCGCCATTCGCTTTGAGCACACGTCGCTGGAATACGCGCCGCTGGAGTATCCGGCGGTGGCCGATTTTGACATTACGCTTGCCCTGCGCGAGGCGTCCGAGGCGATGGGCTATCGCACGCATACGGGCGTGGTGCAGTGCAAGGACAGCTTTTACGGCCAGCACAGCCCCGAAGCGTCCCCCGTGTACTACGAGCTTCTGCAAAAGTGGGAGACGTGGAAGCGCCTGGGCGTGAAGGCAAGTGAGATGGAGTCGGCAGCGATGTTCGTGGTGGCCAATGCGCTCGGCTGCCGCTGCGGCTCGTGCTTCCATGTGGTGTGGAATCAGGAGCGCGAAAAGGCGGGGCTGGATCAGGACATGAGCGAGGACACCACGGCCTCTGTGAAGGTGGCGGTGGAGGGCCTCAAGCGCGTGATCGAGCGCGACCGTGCGCTCGCCGCGCTGCCGGAAAACGCGCAGCATCTGCTGGAGCAGAAGGAAAAGGGGCTTTTGCATGCGTAAACAGGTCATCGGCATCCTCGGCGGCATGGGCCCGCTGGCGACGGTGGACCTGTTTGAAAAGATCACACTGCACACGGCGGCCGACTGCGATCAGCAGCACCCCCGCGTGTGCATCGACTCGAATACCAACATTCCCGACCGCACGGAGGCGCTGCTGCACGGCGGCGCAAGCCCGGTGGAGGAACTGGTGAAAAGCGCGCAGCGGCTTGAGGCGGCGGGCGCGGACTTTCTCATCATGCCGTGCAACACGGCGCACTGCTTTTATCAGGAGCTGAGCAAGAACACGCGTCTGCCCGTGCTGAACATGATCGCCGTCACACGCGAGGTGCTCAAAAGCCGCGGCGTGCGCCGCGCGGGGCTTCTGGCCACCGACGGTACGGTGCAAAGCGGCATCTATCAAAGCACCTTTGCCGGCAGCGGCATCGAGCTGCTCGTGCCCGAGGGCGAGGCGCAGCGCGCCGTGATGGGCGTTGCCTACGACGGCGTGAAGGCCGGGCGCGCCGATTACGACGCCGCGCCCTTCCGCCGCACCTGCGAGGCGCTGCTTGCGCAGGGCGCGGAGGTGCTGATCCTGGGCTGCACCGAGCTGCCGCCCGCGTTCGCGCTCTATCAGCTGGACTATCCCAACGTCGACCCCACGCTTGAGCTGGCGCTCGCCGCCATCCGCGCGGCGGGGTACACAACGAGGTAAAAGGAGAAACGCCATGCGCATTATCAAGCCGGACGTCGTTTTTATGACCGAACTACAAAGCGACGAGATCCTTGCCCATATCGAGCGCTGCGGCCGCGTGTGCTACAAGTCAGAAGCCCGCATTGCGGACGGGAGCGCGGAGAAGTTTGTCTCCGGCATCGTCGCGCGCGGGCACGAGGCCGTGCTTGAGCACGTGAGCGCCACGGTGAAGTTCATCTGCGACCGGGGCGTTACGCACGAGATCGTGCGCCACCGTCTGGCAGCGTACTGCCAGGAGTCCACGCGCTACTGCAACTACAGCCGCGACGGCTTCGGAAACGAGATCACTGTCATCCGCCCGTGCTATCTGGAAGAGGGGACGGAGGCGTATCAGGCGTGGAGGCGCGCGTGCGAAACGGCGGAGGAGAGCTACTTTGCCATGCTGCGCGCCGGCAGCACGCCGCAGGAGGCACGCGCCGTGCTGCCCAACAGCCTGAAAACCGAGCTGGTGATGACGGCGGACATGCGCGAGTGGCGGCACTTTTTGCGTTTGCGCTGCTCGGCGGCGGCTCACCCGCAGATGCGCGAGGTAGCGGGGCTGGTGCTGCGCGAGTTTCAGGCAAAGCTGCCGGTGCTCTTTGGCGATATCACAGCAGAATGACGGGGGATGCGAAATGCGCGTGCCCGGTGTCCCTTCGGGACGAATTGGAGGATTCAGGGGCTGTTGCAGCGCGTTTTGCAACAGCCTCTTTTGGAAGGAGGGGAGCAGTGTGGACATGCTGAAAACCGACGTGCGCTATGTAAAGGGCGTGGGCGAGGCGCGCGCAAAGAGCCTTGCCCGACTTGGCATCACCAACCTCGGCGAGCTGCTGCGCTGGTTCCCGCGCGCGTATGAGGATCGGCGCAGTGTCTGCCGCATTGCCGACGCGCCGGTGGGCGAGCGCGTGTGCGTATGCGCTGTGGTGGCCGCCGCGCCGCGCGTGAGCCACATCCGCAGGGGGCTCGACCTTGTCAAGCTGCGCGCGGTGGACGAGAGCGGCGCGCTGGAACTCACTTTTTTCAACCAGAGCTACCTGCGCGATACGCTGCGGATGGGCGAGTGCTTTGTTTTCTGCGGCGAGGTGGAGGGCACGGAGCGACGCAAGGCCATGACCAACCCCGTGTTCGAGCGCGAGGGCGAAAACCGCGTCACCGGGCGCATCGTGCCGGTATACCCGCTCACGGCGGGTGTGACGCAGAAAACGCTGTCTGCTGCCGTGCGTCAGGGGCTCGACGCGTGCCTTGATGAGCTGCCGGAGCTGCTGCCCGACGAGGTGCGCCGGGCGCATGCGCTGTGCCACGCGCGCTTTGCGTATGAAAACATTCATTTCCCGCAGGATGAGCAGGCGCTGGCGGCGGCGCGGCGGCGGCTGGGCTTTGAGGAGCTTTATCTTCTGGCGCTGGGGCTGCGGCTTCTGCGCTCGCGGCGCGACGCGGTGGCGGGGCATGCGCTTGCACGCACTGACATGACGCCTTTTTTCGCGGCGCTGCCCTTTTCGCTCACCGGCGCGCAGAGCCGCGCGGTGGAGGACGTGCTGCGCGACATGGGCGCGCCGCGCCCGATGAACCGGCTGGTGCAGGGCGACGTGGGCAGCGGCAAGACGATGGTGGCTGCTGCGGCGGTGTACAGCGCGGCGAAAGCGGGCGTGCAGGCGGCGCTGATGGCGCCCACCGAGCTTCTGGCCGAGCAGCATTTCCGTTCACTCGCCCCGCTTCTGGAGGGTCTGGGCGTGCAATGCGCGCTGCTCACGGCTTCCACACCCACAAAGGCACGCCGCATGCTGCTCGAGCAGCTTGCTCTCGGCGAGGTCGACCTGGTCATCGGCACGCATGCGCTGCTCTCGCCGGACGTGTCGTATGCACGATTGGGGCTGGTGGTCACGGACGAGCAGCACCGCTTTGGTGTGAACCAGCGCGCCGCGCTCTCTGCCAAGGGCGAACATCCGCACCTTCTCGTCATGTCGGCCACGCCCATCCCGCGCACGCTGGCGCTGATGATCTACGGAGATCTCGACGTGTCGGTGATCGACGAGCTGCCCCCCGGACGGCAGAGCATCGACACCTTCTCCGTGCCGTCGAGCTACCATGCGCGCATCTACGCGTTCGTCAAAAAGCTGGTGGACGAGGGGCGGCAGGCGTACATCGTCTGCCCCATGGTGGAGGAAAACGGCGAGCTGCCCGACGAGCGCAAGGCCGTCACCGCTTATGCCGACACGTTGCAAAGGGATGTGTTCCCCACGCTGCGCGTCGCGCCCATTCACGGCAAAATGAAGCCGAAGGAGAAGGACGCGCGCATGCGCGCCTTCGCCGCCGGGGAGATCGACGTGCTCGTCTCCACCACCGTCATCGAGGTGGGCGTGGACGTGCCCAACGCCGCCGTGATGCTCATCGAAAACGCCGAGTGCTTCGGCCTTTCGCAGCTGCACCAGCTGCGCGGACGTGTGGGGCGCGGGCAGCAAAAGTCGTACTGTGTGCTCGTCTCCGACAACCGGGGCGAAGAAAACCGCGCCCGCCTTGCCGCCATGTGCCGCACGCAAAGCGGCTTTGTGCTGGCGGAGGAGGATTTGAAGCTGCGCGGGCCGGGCGACTTTTTCGGCGCGCGGCAGCACGGCTTGCCTGCCCTGCGCGTCACCGATCTCACCTGCGATATGGCGCTGCTGCACGAGGCGCAGGATGCTGCGGCGCAGCTTCTGGCGCAGGATCCGCTGCTTGCGCAGCACGGCGCGCTGCGCGCTCGCGTGGAGGAGCTTTTCGAGCTGCGCGGCGACGCGATGAACTGACATATTCGGCATGCGGTGCCTCATAGGATGGAAAAAACTGCTGTGAGGTGCGTCATGCGTAAGCTTCTCCTTCTTCTCCTCTGCCCTTTGCTTGTCGGCTGCGCTGCGGACGATGCGGCCAGGCGCGCCGACGCGTTGCTGCAAAACGCCGCTGCGGCCTCGGGCTATGCCGCGCTGGCGGAGGTGCGTCTTGACTGCGGTGAGACGGAGGAGCGCTACACGCTTTCGGTGAAGGCGGACGGAGAGGAGGCACGTGTGCGCGTGCTTGCACCTGAGGCACTTAGCGGTGTGACCGCCGTGCTCAGCGGCGACGCGCTTTCCATCGAATATGAGGGGCTGGCGCTTGACGGGGCCTCCCTTTCGCCGGGCGTGTGCGCTGCGAATTGCGTGCCGCTGGCGCTTTCGGCGCTGTGCAGCGGCGAGCTGTGCGAGTGCGGTGAGGAGGATGGGCTGCTGCGCCTGGCTTTTCTGACGCGGGACGACCTGCGCGCCGCGCTGTACTTTGACGCGGACGGCGCACCCGTTTTCGCGGAGTTGGAGGAAAATGGACGAATTGCCGCACAAATGGAGTTTACGAGCTTTACGTTTGGTGTTATAATAGAAGACAGAGAACAGCCGGAAGGCTGAAATACGAAAGGGCGGGATCGTTGTGGAAAGCACACTCAAGCGCACCTGGGCGGAGATCAATCTCGATCACCTCACATATAACCTCGGCGTCATCCGGCGTCAGGTGGGGGAGGGAGTCAAGCTGCTCGGCGTGGTCAAGGCGGATGCCTACGGGCACGGCGCAGTGCGCGTGGCGCGGCATCTGCAAAGCATCGGGGCGGACTATCTGGCCGTTTCGAGCATCGACGAGTGCGAAGAGCTGCGCGCAAACGGCGTGACGCTGCCCATTCTGATGCTCGGCTACACGCCTGCCGATCAGGCTGAGCGTATTTTGCGCCTTGACATGACGCAGGCCGTGCAGAATCTCGACATCGCCCGCGCCTTCGACGAGACCGCCGGGCGTGTCGGCAAAAAGATGCGCGTGCACGTTAAACTCGACACCGGCATGGGGCGTCTTGGCTTCCAGTGCGACGAGGCGCATTACCAGCAGAGCAAGTGCGACATTCTGACGCTGCTGCGGCTTGAAAATCTGGATGTGGAGGGCGTGTTTACGCATTTTTCCGTGTCGGACGAGGACGCGCCCGAGCATGTTGCCTTCACCAGGCTGCAGCACGAGCGCTTCCTGCGCATGATCGACGAGGTGGAGCGCGAGAGCGGTTTTACCTTCCGTCTGCACGACTGCTGCAACGCCGGCGGCATCGCGTCGTATCCCAAGTGGGCGGGCGACATGGTGCGCTGCGGCATCATCCTCTACGGCACCGGGCCGCTGGCCGAGCGTATGGGCATGAAGCCCGTGATGACCCTCAAAACCACCGTCTCCACCATCAAGGACTTCACGCCCGACACCTCCGTGAGCTACGGCCGCGCATACTTTACCGACCGCCCCACGCGCATCGCCGTGCTGCCGGTGGGCTATGCCGACGGGCTGCTGCGCACGCTCTCGGGCAAGATGGAGCTGCTCACGCCCTATGGCCGCGTGAAGCAGGTGGGGCGTATCTGCATGGACATGTGCATGGCCGACGTGACTGACCAGCCTGACCTGCGCCCCGGCGACGAGGTGGAGGTGTTCGGCGAGCACATCCTCTGCGAGCACGACGCAAGGCTCTGCGGCACCATCAGCTATGAGCTGCTGTGCGCTGTGTCCAAGCGCGTGCCGCGGCGGTACTTTAAGGATGGCAAACAGGTGGACTACAATTTGCAGCTTCTTTGTTGACATGCCGCGCGTTTCCGCATAGGATGCTCTGGGGGAAGGGTATAAATCCCGCCCCCGCGTGGGAGAATGGAATTGGCCGGCGCGTGAGCGCCCGGTACTTCTTCCGCACGGAGAGTGAACGCAAGTGGACACCAATGTAAGACGCGGCGACATCTATTATGCCGACCTCAGCCCCGTGGTGGGCAGCGAGCAGGGCGGCGTACGGCCGGTGCTCATCGTGCAGAACGACACCGGCAACCGCTTCAGCCCCACCGTCATCGCCGCCGCCATCACCTCGCAGACCAACAAGGCAAAGCTCCCCACGCATATCGCGCTTTCGGCGCCGGATCACGGCCTGCCGCGTGACTCGGTGGTGTTGCTTGAGCAGATCCGCACGCTGGATAAGCGTCGCCTGCGCGAGCACATGGGGCGCGTGGACGGCGAGCTGATGGAGAAGATTGACGCGGCCATCGCGGTGAGCTTTGGGCTGGGTGGCAAACAGCTGATATAAACAAAGGCCCCGGAGAGGGAGCTCTCCCTCTTCGGGGCGGCACACGCAGAAAAAGTGAGGTACTTATGAAACGCAACAACTGGTTTTTCCGTCTCGTCGCGCTGCTGATGGTGAGCATCGCGCTGTGCACGCTCACGGTGCTGGCCGTGCCGGGCGGCACCGGCTCGCAGGACGACCCGCTCGTCAGTCTGAGCTACCTGCAAAACGTATTCCTGCCCGAAATGCTCTCAAAGGCGGATGAACGCGTGGACGAGCGCGCCGCTGCGGCCAGCGAAGAGCTGCTCGCGCAGATCGACGCCGATGTGGCAGAGCTTGAAAAGAAGTACGCGGCGGCAGGGGAGACCACCGGCGGCGCAAGCGGCACGGTGGACAGCTTCGTTGTCGTCACCATGAGCAGCGGACAGGTGCTCTACGGCGAAATCGGCTGCGAGGTGATGCTGCGCGTGGGCAGCGCGTCGTGCGTCGCGCCCGGCAGCCCCGGCCTCATCGACGAGACCTCGGCCTCCACGCTGGAAAACGGCAAGGCGCTGGAGAAAAACCACCTTTATATGTTCACCATCGTCAACCGCAGCGTGAAAGCCACCGCCGCCACCACAAAGATTCTCGTGCGCGGCACCTATTCCATCCGTTGACAATCAATCAGGAGCAGCCGCTGCGGTTGCTCCTGATTTTTTGGTGTACACATATTATATTGGCAGAAAGCAGCAACTGTGGCGGTGCTCAAAAAAATTTTTAAAAAACGCAAAAAAGGGCTTGCATTTTGCTTCCACTTGTGGTAAGCTATCTAAGCTTTCGAACGGCGGGGTCCTTGGTTGAAAGAGACTGAGCCGGGAGGGAGCAA
>CAYPLM010000064.1:0-9284 GCA_964411575.1 uncultured Oscillibacter sp.
CACCTTGCCCACCTCGATGGCGATCTGCGCCTCCTTGTAGCTCTTGGCAAGGTCGCGCAGGTGCTCGGCCACGGTGCCGATGCCCACCACCACGGTGCTCTCGCCGCGCACGCGCAGCGTCTTTTCGATGACGGCGGCGGCCTTTTCAAGGTCGTGCGTACTGCATTCCGCGCCCACCTGCTGGATGAGCACCACGTCGTTTTCGCCCATGGCGATGACACAGTTATTCTGCCGGTCGGGGAACATGGCCTGCACCGCGTCCACGGACAGCGTGCCGGCACGGCTGTCGGTACTGCGCACCACGAACACGCCGCGGCACACGTCGGTCTCCACATGCAGCTCCTTGGCCCGGATGTAAAGGTCGTTGAGCATCACGTTGTCGGAAATCACGTTTTTGAGGAAGGTGCTCTTGTCGTGTTTTTCCTCGTAGTACACCTTGGCGGCGTTGAGTGCGACGGAGGCCATCTGACAGGCCGTGCGCCCCATGAGCTCCTCGCCGCTGGCAAAGGCAGCAAAGTCAAAGTGCCCGCCCCAGCCGGAGAGCGCCTTGAAGGTTTTCCCCTCAGCGGCCACACTTCGTCCGTCGGCTTCGTTGATCAGGTCGATGACCTGCGGCCAGCGCATGCCGATGGTGGTAAGCTCGGTGCAGGCGATCACCGTGCCCTCGGAGTCGATCACGCCGATCGTTGCATCGGTCGTGTCCTTGAATTGCAGCACGACGTTTTGAAAAATTCTGCCGGACATAAAAGGCCCTCCCACAGCGATAAAATGTGCGGTTTGTGCATTTTGCCAATCCTCTTTTGCATTATACTTTCTGGATGCCATTTTGGCAAGACATTTTTTCTCTTTTCAACAAATTTTTTAAAATTTTTTGTTACTTATGTCTATGAATTTTGGAGTGTTTTTCAGGGCTTCGGCATTTTGCCCAGTTTTGGCCTTTTTCGGAATAAGTGAAAATTTAAGGCACCTGTTTACATAATGCTCCTTGCTATTTGTCGTCACATCGCGTATAATAAGGAAGAAATATCGGCCTTACTCGCGAAAAGGAGAGACAACATGATCCGTCTAAAGGACGTTCATAAGGAATATGAAAACGGCACGCACGCATTGCGCGGCGTTTCGCTGACGGTGGAGGATGGGGAGTTCGTGTTCCTCGTCGGCCCAAGCGGCAGCGGGAAGTCCACCATCATCAAGCTGCTCACCGGCGAAATTCTGCCCTCCGAGGGGCGCGTGATGGTCAACGGCTTCAGCCTCAACAAAATTGCCGACCGGCAGATCCCGCTGCTGCGGCGGTCGATCGGCGTGATCTTTCAGGATTTCCGCCTCATCGAGAAAAAGACGGTGTACGAAAACCTCAGCTTTGCCATGCGCGCCGTGGGCGCGCCGCCGCGCGAGATCAAAAAGCGCATCCCCTATGTGCTTGAGCTCGTGGGGCTGGAGAGCAAGGCGCGGCGCTACCCTACCGAGCTTTCCGGCGGCGAGCAGCAGCGCGTGGCCATCGCCCGCGCGCTGATCAACAACCCCAACACCATCATCGCCGACGAGCCCACCGGCAACCTCGACCCCGCCCGTTCGCAGGAGATCATGCTGCTGCTCGAGCGCATCAATCGTCTGGGCACCACGGTGCTGGTGGTCACGCACGAGCGCGACCTGGTCAACCGCTTCCAAAAGCGCGTGGTGTCGCTTGAGCGCGGGCAGATCGTCGGCGACGGCGTGGGCTACGACACGGCAAGGGGGAAGCTGTTATGAGAAGAAGACGGCACGATTTCGGTTACTTTTTCCACGAGGGACTGACCAACATGTTCAGCCACGGCTTCATGTCGTTCGCCGCCATCGCGACGACGGTGGCCTGTCTTGTGATCATGGGCACGTTTGCGCTGGTGGCGTACAACGCCGACGTGGAGCTGAAGAAACTTCAGGATGAAAATGAGATCCTCGCCTTCGTGGACGACAGCTACAGCGAGGAGCAGGCGCGCGCGCTCGAGAGCATGCTGCTTGCCATCGAGAACGTGGCCTCGTGCACCTTTATCACGCGCGCGGAGGCGGTTGAGGTGTTCGAAGCGCGCTACGAGGGGGAGCAGATGCTCCAGGGGCTTGACGCATCCATTCTGCGCGACCGTTTCACCGTGCGCGTGTACGACCTCGAGCGGCAGAACGAAACGGCGGAGGCGCTGCGCGGCGTGGCCGGCATTGCCAATGTGCGCGCGGACGAGAACCTTGCCAAGGGCTTTGTGGCGCTGCGCAACATCGCGGGCGTGGTGTGCCTCGCGCTGATCGCGATTCTGCTTTTGGTGTCCGTTCTCATCATCTCCAACACCATCAAGCTCACCACCTTCGACCGCCGCGATGAGATCGCCATCATGAAAATGGTGGGCGCAACCAACGGCTTTATCCGCTGGCCGTTCGTGTACGAGGGCTTTTTGCTGGGACTTTTGTCGGCGGTGCTGGCCTTTGCGCTGCAATGGCTGCTGTACGCGGCGGTGGCCAAAAGTGTGGACATGTCCGACGTTTTGCAGCTTCTGGACATCGTACCCTTTTCCGACATCTGGAAGCCCGTGGCGACGGTGTTCGGCGCGGCGGGCATGGTCATCGGCGTGGGCGGAAGCCTGACGGCCATCCGCAAGTTCCTGCAGGTTTGACGGAGCAAAGGAGTACACATGAACAAACAACGTACCCTGCGCCGCGTTTTTACGCTGTTGCTGGCGCTGTGCCTCATTTTCGGCGAGGCTGCGCCTCTTGGGCAGACGGCCTCAGCCGTCACGCAGGCGGAGATCAACGCGCTGAAAAAGGACTCTGACAGCCTGGCCGCAAAAAAAAGCAGCATCAACGCCCAGCTCAACGCACTGGCCAAGGACAAAAAGAACACGCTTGCGCGCAAGGCGCTGCTCGACGAACAGCTTTCCGTGGTGTCCAGTGAGATTGAAAACACCCAGCAGCAGATCGAGCAGTACGAGCTTCTCATCGAGCAGACCACACAGGAGCTCGCCGACGCCGAGGCGCGCGAGGACGAGCAGTACGAGGTGTTCTGCCGCCGCGTGCGCGCCATGGAGGAACGCGGCACCGTGTCGTACTGGTCGGTGCTGTTCCGCTCGGCCAGCTTTCAGGAGCTGCTGGGCGCGATGGACTTTATCAGCGAGGTGATGGACGCCGACCAGCGCGCCATCGATGATCTGCGTGCGCTTCAGCAGGAAATTACGTTAAAAAAAGAAGAGCTCTCCCTCGCGCTGACGGAGCAACAGGCTGCCCACGCTGCGCTGGAGACGCGCCAGAGTGAGCTGGACACCCAGCGCGACGAAGCCAACGCCCTCATCCGCCAGATCAACGAAAATCAGGACGAATATGCCGACGTGCTGGCAGAGGTGGAGGCCGAGGAAAAGCGCACGCAGGAGGAGATCGTCCGCCTGTCCCGTGAGCTGGCCGCGCAGCAGGCCAACACCAAGACCACCTACGGCGGCTACATTTGGCCGGTAACCACCAGCAAGCGCATCACATCCCCCTTCGGCCAGCGCAACACCGGTATTGCTGGCGCATCCACCAACCACAAGGGCATCGACATCGGCGGCGTGTACTACGATTCAAGCGTGTATGCGTCCAAGGCCGGCACGGTGATCATCTCCACCTACAACAACGTGCGCGGCAACTATATCGTCATCAGCCACGGCAGCGGCAACACCACCACCTATCAGCACCTGAGCAAGCGGCTGGTCAGCGTGGGCGCAGTGGTCAGGCAGGGCGACAAGATCGGCATCACCGGCTCGTCCGGTGTGGGCAGCGGCCCGCACCTGCACTTTGAGATCACCGAAAACGGCCAGCTCGTCGACCCGCTGAAGTACCTCACCGACTATGTAAGGGCCTGGTAAGAAAAACGGAACAGGCATGCGCAAGGCCCTGCCTGTTCCGTAAAACAAAATATTTTCACCGGGGGGAGGGCCGTTTGGCTCTCCCTTATTCGTTGGTGTAGTTGTCGAAATAACCCTGAATGTAGACGATGGGGGTACCCTTGTCGCCGCTGCCGCTGGTCAGGTCGCACAGCGAGCCGATGAGGTCGGTCAGGCGGCGGGGCGTAGTGCCCTCGCTGACCATGTTGCCCACGAGGCTGCCCTCGCCCTTTTCGCGGATGCGCTGCTCAATGGCCTCGCGCAGCGCGTCGCCCTCGAGCGCGCCAAAGTCGTTGTCGGCGAGGTACTTGAGCTTGAGCTCGTTGGGCGTGCCCACAAGCCCGGCGGTGTAGCCCGGCGAGACCACAGGGTCAGCCAGCTCCCAGATGCGGCCGACCGGGTCTTTGAACGCGCCGTCGCCATACACCATCGCCTCAATGCGGCAGCCCGCACGCTCGCTGAGCAGGTCGCTCAGGCGCTGTGCAACGGCCATGCAGTCGCGCGGGAAGAGCTTGACCGTCTCCTCCGTGGCCTTGTTGGAACCCAGCAGGCCGTACTCGGCGTTGTAGCCACTGCCATCTACGCTCGCGGTGAGCAGGTCGTCCAACCCCAGCACCACGCGCGCACCGCGTGCACGCAGCTGGCGCTTGGAGCGCTCGCGCGTGTGGATGTCGCAGGTGATGACGGTGTCGGTGTAGTCGAGGATGGCTTCCACACGGTTGGCGAAGATCACCTCACACGCAGCGCCCGCCGAACGGATGATGTCGGAATAGAAGTCAATATAGTCCACGCCGGTGAAGGGGTGCGGGATGTGGCCGAACTTCTCGCGAAACTGCGCGACCGTCAGCACGTCACGGTACGGGTCGACGCCCGCCGCATCCAGCTTATCCCAGTCGACCAGATGGTTGCCCACCTCGTCCGCCGGGTACGAAAGCAGCAGCACCACCTTCTCGCAGCCCATGGCCATCGCGCGCAGCAGCAGCGAAAAGCGGTTGCGGCTGAGGATGGGCAGCGCCACGCCCACGGTGCCGCCGCCGGTCTTGGCGCGCACGTCGGCGGCAATCTGCTCCACGGTGGCATAATTGCCCTGTGCACGCGCCACGACCGACTCCGTCACGGCAGCCACGTCGCGCGCGCGGGGCTGGATGCCGGCTTCTTCCCAGGCGTCAAAAATGGCCTGCGCGGCCAGGGCAGCAATGTCGTCCCCCGCGCGAATGATGGGTGCGCGCACGCCGCGCGCAACGGTACCGATGGTTCTGTGCATATAAAGGGCTCCTTTAGCTTAGTCTTGCGTTTCCGCAACGGATGGATTATAATAGAAAACGCTCCATAAGTAAATAGCAGATTTTTAATATCATCCATAAGTCGCAGCTTATGGATGATCACAAAGGAGTGACGCAAATGGGCAAATACGAAAGCTACCGCGTGTTTCTCTCCGTGGCGGAGGCGGGCAGCATCACGCAGGCGGCGGAGAACCTTTTTCTGTCGCAGTCGGCGGTGAGCCAGTACATCCGGCAGCTGGAAGAGACACTGCAAACCACGCTTTTCGTGCGTTCGCGGCAGGGCGTGGCGCTCACGGACGACGGGCGCGTGCTGTTTGAGCATGTGCGCAGCGCGCTTGGGCTTCTGGACGCGGCGGAGCATAAACTCTCGCAAAGCCGTTCGCTTCAGCGCGGACTTTTGACCATCGGCGCAAGCGACACGGTGACAAGCCACTTTCTCCTGCCGCATCTCGCCGCGTTCCACCGGCGCTACCCGCAGGTACACTTGCAGGTGGTGAGCGGGCGAAGCTACAAGGTGCTGGGGCTGCTGAGGGCGGGGCGCGTGGACGTGGCCTTTGCCAGCGCCGCCGGGGACGACCCCGGGCTGGACTGCACGCCCTGCATGACCACGCACACGGCCTTTGTGGCGGCGGCAGACTACCCCTGTGACTTTGACCATGTGTACACCGCGCAGGAGCTCGCCGAGCTGCCGCTGCTGCTGCTCGAGCGCAAGGCGTCGTCGCGACTGTACCTGGAAAAGCTCTTTTTGTCGCGCGGCATCACGCTCAAGCCCGAAATCGAGCTGGGCGCGCGGGCGCTTCTGGTGGACCTTGCGCGCATCGGGCTGGGCGTGGCAGCGGTGACGCAGGAATTTGTACAGGACGAGCTGGACACGGGCACGATCCGCGCCCTGAAAACCGAGCTTTCCATCCCTCCGCGCACGCTGGATCTTTGTCTGCTGCGCGGCGTGAGCGTGTCGCCCGCGGCGGCGCGCTTCCGCGCGGAGCTTTTGGAGGCGCTGGAACAAAAGGAGGAAAATCCATGAGAAGATCCTATTCCGCCGTGCTGTTCGACCTGGACGGCACGCTGCTCGACACCCTCTGTGACCTTGCCGCAGCGGCCAACGCAACGCTCGCGCACTTCGGCTGCCCCGCGCGTACGCTTGACGAGGTGCGCGCCTTTGTGGGCAACGGCGTGGGCGTGCTGGTGGACAAGGCGTTGCCGGAGGGACACACGGCACAGCAGCACGAGCGCGCGCTTGCGTGGTTCCGCCTATACTACGCCGCCCACGCGCAGGACAGCACGCGCCCCTACGATGGCGTGGACGAGCTTCTGCACGCTCTGCATGCGCGCGGCACGCCCTTCGCCATCGTCAGCAACAAGCCTGAAGAGGCGGTGTGCGCGCTCAACGCGCGGTATTTCGGCGGCATGGCCGCCTTCTGCGCAGGCGATGTACCCACACGCCGCCGCAAGCCCGCGCCCGACAGCGTTTTCGCCGCGCTGCATGCGCTGGGCGTGCGCGCAGAGGAGGCTGTTTATGTGGGCGACAGCGAGGTAGACGTGGAGACGGCGCGCAACGCCGGGCTCGATCTCATCGCCGTGGACTGGGGCTTTCGCAGCCGCGCGCAGCTTCTCGCCGCAGGCGCTGAACGCATCGTCAGCACGCCGCAGGAACTCCTCGCCCTGCTGTAGGACGGCGGGCTGCAAGCCTTCTCAAAAAAGCGGCGTCAGCCGGTTTTTTGACTATCTAAAGCGCCGAAGGATGGATCATCCTTCGGCGCTTTTCTCCTCATTATTCTACGGTGACGGATTTTGCGAGGTTGCGCGGCTTGTCGATGTCGCAGCCGCGCTGCAGCGCGATGTAGTACGACAAAAGCTGCAGCGGGATGACGCCAAGGCTCGGCAGCAGCATATCTACCGTGTCAGGGATGGTGAGCACGCTGTCCACGGTTTTGGCCATTTCGGCGCGGCGACTCTCGGTGGTCAGCGCCAGCACCTCTGCACCGCGCGCCTTCACCTCCACCACGTTGCTCATCGCCTTTTCGAAAAGCGGCCCGTAGGTGCCCAGCGCGATGACCAGCGTACCCTCTTCGATGAGCGAAATGGTACCGTGCTTGAGCTCGCCGGAGGCATAGGCTTCGGAGTGGATATAGCTGATCTCCTTGAGCTTGAGCGAACCCTCGAGTCCAAGCGCATAGTCGAGATTGCGCCCGATGAAAAATACCGAGTCGTGGTTGAAGTGCAGCGCGGCATACTTCTGTACCTCCTCGCGGCAGGCAAGCGCCCGCTCGGCAAGCTCAGGCAGACGGGAAAGCGCCTCCACTGCGGCGGCATACTCCTCCCCGCTCACACTGCCCAGTACCCGGCCAAAGTGCAGGCCGATCATATCCAGCACGGCCAGCTGCGTGGAGTACGCCTTGGTGGTGGCCACGGCGATCTCAGGCCCGGCCCAGGTGTAGAGCACGTCGTCGCTCTCGCGCGCGATAGACGAACCCACCACGTTCACGATGGACAGAATGTACGCGCCCCGGCGCTTTGCCTCGCGCAGCGCGGCCATCGTGTCCAGCGTTT
Source organism: uncultured Oscillibacter sp. (assembly GCA_964411575.1). Lineage (GTDB taxonomy): Bacteria > Bacillota > Clostridia > Oscillospirales > Oscillospiraceae > Hominicoprocola. The sequence goes on from CAYPLM010000064.1 coordinate 7,712, forward strand.
CGCCTGACTGGGAGATGACGATCACCAGCGTGTGCTCATCCACGATGGGGTCGCAATAGCGGAACTCCGACGCCAGCGCCACCTCCACCGGGCGGCGCAACAGGTGCTCGAGGTTATACTTGCCGATCATGCCCACATGGTAGCTCGACCCACAGGCCACGATAAACACGCGCGAAAAGCCTTTGAGCTGCTCGTCGGTGAGCTTGAGGTCGTCCAGCGCCACCTCGTCGCCGCGCAGACGCGGCAGGATCGCCCGGCGCAGCGCCTCAGGCTGCTCCATGATCTCCTTGAGCATAAAGTGCGGATAGCCGCCCTTTTCCGCCGCGCTGACCTCCCACTCGATGTGCGCGCGCGGCTTTTCGATGGGCTGCTGCATGGCGTTGTACACCTGGATGCCGTCGGCGGTGAGCACGGCCATTTCGCCGTCCTCCATGTAACTGACCTCGCGGGTGTGCTTGATGATGGCCGTGACGTCGCTTGCCAGAAAGCTGCACCCCTCGCCGTAGCCCAGCAGCAGCGGTGCGTCCTTGCGCGCGGCGATGATGCGGTCGGGGCAGTCGGCGCACAGCATACCAAGGGCGTATGCGCCCTCGATGCGCCGCAGCACACGCCCCACGGCCTCAAAAAAGTCGCCGCTCTCGTTATAATAGAATTCCAGCAGCTGCGCCACCACCTCCGTGTCCGTCTCAGACTTGAAGGTCGCGCCCTGCGCAAGCAGAAACTCCTTGATCTCCACATAGTTTTCGATGATGCCATTGTGGATGACGGCGAACTTGCCGTGCTCGCTGACGTGCGGGTGCGAGTTGACGTCGCTCGGCGCGCCGTGCGTTGCCCAGCGGGTGTGTCCCAGGCCGATGCAGCCGGAGATGTTTTTGCCGCCGTCGATCAGGTCGCTGAGTACCTGAAGGCGGCCCTTGGCCTTGTAGATTTGCAGCTCGTGCCGCGCCGACACCACCGCGATGCCCGCGCTGTCATAGCCGCGGTATTCCAGACGGGAAAGCCCGTCGAGCAGCAGCGGGGCGGCCTGCTCGCTGCCAATATATCCAACGATTCCACACATGGGTAAGCTTCTCCTTTTGATTGGGTGTTTTAATGGGTCAAAAGGCAAACCGCACAGAAATTTGCTCCTTCATCTTCCGTCACGACCCCTTTGTTCCGCAGTCGCCCGCGTGTTTGTCGGTCGTGTGCGCGCCGGAAGGGCACGGGAGAGCATCCGCCGAATCTTCGATCACCCTCCGCCTCGTCGTCCTCCGCACGGGAGGCTCTGGCGCTTGTGTCGGGCGCAGCCCGAGATCTCCTTTCGTTCTGTGCTGTTGCTGCCGTCTTTTGGACGGATGGCAGCAATAAAAGGTTCCTCTCCGGGGCAAACTGGGGCAAAGAGCCGGAGAGGAGGCGCTTTGCCGTGATCACTGCGTTTGTGCGCACAGTGCTGCTGTATTTTATTCTGATCCTTGGTCTGCGGCTGATGGGAAAGCGGCAGATCGGCGAGCTTGAGCCGACGGAGCTGGTGCTGACGATGCTCCTCTCCGACCTCGCGGCGGTGCCGATGCAGGACTTCGGCATCCCGCTGCTC
>CAYPLM010000065.1:0-9141 GCA_964411575.1 uncultured Oscillibacter sp.
CGATCTACTGCTGCGGCAAGGTGTTCAAGTACCTCAAGAGCATCGGCGGTCTGGAAGAGATGCACAAGCGTAACATCGCCAAGGCCAAGGTCATCTACGACTTCCTTGACTCCTCCGAGATGTTCAAGGGCACGGTCGAGCCCGAGTTCCGCAGCCTGATGAACATCCCCTTCGTCACCGGCTCCGCCGAGCTGGACGCCGAGGTCGTCGCCGCCACCAAGGCTGCCGGCTATGACAACCTCAAGGGTCACAAGAGCGTGGGCGGTCTGCGCGCGAGCGTGTACAACGCCATGCCCATCGAGGGCGCGCAGGCGCTGGTCGACTTCCTCACAAAGTTCGAGGCCGAGCACAAGTAAAAGTTTCCGGGAGGGGGCATTGCGTCCCCTCCCCCCTATCAAATTTATAAGGAGATCGTAAAAATGCGTATTCTTGTTACCGACGGTATGGATAAGACCGCGATGGCCGAGCTGAAGGCTCTGGGTCATGAGGTCGTTGAGCAGTTCTATGAGCCCGCCGAGCTGGGCAAGGCACTGCGTGATTTCGACGTGGTGGTCGTCCGCTCCAAGACCAAGGTTCGCGCCGCGCAGATCGACGAGGCCAAGGGCAGCAATCTCAAGCTCATCATCCGCGGCGGCGTGGGCGTGGACAACATCGACGTTGACTATGCCAAGGCCAACGGCATCGACGTGAAGAACACTCCCCGCGCCTCCTCCGAGTCCGTGGCCGAGCTGGCCATGGGGCACATGTTCTCCTGCGCACGCTTCATCTCCCACGCTGGCTACACCATGCGCAACGACCAGTGGGAGAAGAAGGCCTACGGCAAGGGCATCGAGCTCTCCGGCAAGACCCTCGGCGTCGTCGGTTTCGGCCGCATCGGCCAGAAGCTGGGCGTGATGGCCAAGGCCATCGGCATGAACGTTGTCGCGTTCGATATCTTCCACATCCCCGGCATCGAAGAGCAGCTGGGTATCCCCTATGTTGAGATGGACGAGCTGCTTGCGCAGGCCGACTTCATCTCCGTGCACGCTCCCGCCGTGGACGGCGGCGCCCTGATCAATGCCGAGCGCATCGCCAAGATGAAGGACGGCGTTGTCATCATCAACACCTCCCGCGGCACCAACGTTGACGAGGCTGCCCTGCTCGCCGCCCTCGAAAGCGGCAAGGTGCGCGCCGCCGGTCTCGACGTCTATGCCGACGAGCCCGCCAGCAACAAGGCGCTCTACTCTCACCCCATGGTCTCCTGCACGCCGCACATCGGCGCTGCCACCGTCGAGGCGCAAAAGCGCATCGGCATGGAGATCGTCGACATCGTCAAGGCGATGTAAGTCTCTCCCCCGCTGACTCCTTTATAAAACTGCCCCGTCCGCGCTCGATGAATGCGGACGGGGTTTTCCTTTGTACGGAAGCGAAAAAACCACCCGCACCGGAAAGCAAGCCGATGCGGGTGATATTTCTTCACTGCGCGATGACCTTGTGGAACACCTTTTTGCCCTTGCGGATGACAACGCCGTCGGCAAAGCGCTCCTGTGCGACGACCTCGTCGATGCTCTCGACTTTTTTGTCGTCGATGAGCACACCGCCCTGCTGCACGAGGCGGCGCGCCTCGCCGCGGCTGGGGCAGAGCTTCGCCGCGACCAGCAATGAAAGGACGTTGATGCCGCCGTTTTCAAAGGCGTCGGCGCTGAGCGTGGTGGTGGGCATGTCGGCGCTCACGCCGCCTGCGCCGAACAACGCCTTGGCAGCTGCCTCGGCCTTCTCCGCCTCCTCCGCGCCATGCACCATGGCGGTGAGCTCATGGGCGAGGATCTCCTTGGCACGGTTGAGCTGGCTGCCCTCCCACTTGTCCATCTCGTCGATCTGCTCGAGCGGGAGGAAGGTGAGCATGCGGATGCACTTGAGCACGTCCGCATCGCCGACGTTGCGCCAGTACTGGTAGAAGTCGAAGGGGCTGGTCTTATTGGGGTCGAGCCAGACGGCGTTGCCGGCGGTCTTGCCCATCTTTTTGCCCTGCGAGTCGGTGAGCAGCGTGATGGTCATGGCGTGGGCATCCTTGCCGAGCTTACGGCGGATGAGCTCGGTGCCGCCGAGCATGTTCGACCACTGATCGTCGCCGCCGAACTGCATGTTGCAGCCGTAGTGCTGGAAGAGGTAGTAGAAGTCGTAGGACTGCATGATCATGTAGTTAAACTCGAGGAAGGACAAGCCCTTTTCCATGCGCTGCTCGTAGCACTTGGCGCGCAGCATGTTGTTCACGCTGAAGCATGCGCCCACCTCGCGCAGCAGCTCCACATAGTTGAGGCTGAGCAGCCAGTCGGCGTTGTTGACCATGATGGCCTTGCCCTCGCCGAAGTCGATGAAGCGCTCCATCTGACGCTTGAAGCACTCGGCGTTGTGGTTGATGTCCTCGCGGGTGAGCATTTTGCGCATATCGGTGCGGCCGGAGGGGTCGCCGATCATGGTGGTGCCGCCGCCGATGAGCGCGACAGGCTGGTTTCCCGCCAGCTGCAGACGCTTCATCAGCGTAAGCGCCATGAAGTGCCCGGCAGTGAGCGAGTCAGCTGTGCAGTCGAAGCCAATGTAGAATTTGGCCTTGCCGGCGTTGATCATGTCGCGGATCTCGGTCTCGTTGGTGACCTGAGCAAGAAGTCCGCGTGCTTGCAGCTCTTCATAAATTCCCATAGTGATGTTCTCCTTATTATATAGATATGAAATGTTCTGATCAGTCCATCAGCCGCGCGCCGCAGTGCGGGCACACAGCGTCGTCCAGGTCGTGCAGCTCGCCGCAGCGCGGGCAAGGCGTTTGCGCGATGGAGGAAGGCATGTCCTCCTCGGGCAGGTAAAAATCCAGCTTGCCGCAGCGCTCGCAGGCGTACACCTGCGCGTCGAGCGCGCCGGAGACCAGGTGATTGAGATTCCCCAACAGCAGACCATAGCTGCCGCGCTGGAACGTCATTGTACCCATGCCCTTCATGGCGCCGCCGCAGCGGAGGCAAACGTTTTTGCGCATGATAGAACCCCCTTTCCGTTGCAAAAGAAAAACACCCTCTGTCCTTTCGGACAGAGGGCGTGAATACGCGGTACCACCTCTGGTTTGCCGCCTCCTCGCGGAAAGCGGCCTCATGCTGTGCCAACACACAGCGGCGCGGTAACGGGCGCACCCGGCACACGCCTACTGAGCCTTCGCAGCCGTTCGGGTGTCAGCTCCGCGGTGTAATTCGGCGGCAGCCCTCTCCCCTTTTCACCAAGCAGGGGCTCTCTTTGCAGGGCAGGCTCGCTTACTCCTCCGCATCATAGCTATAGCGATATAACATGGGTGATTATACCCGATGGCGCGCAGCTTGTCAAGCTTTTTCTTTGTACCCCGACAGCGTAAGTACGGCCTCGCCCGCCATCATCAGCCCGGCGCAGCCCGTGACCCACGGCAGCGACGCGGGCACGCTGCGCCGCCCCGGTGGGGGCGCTTCCTTCTGCGTGGTGGGCGCAGGAAGCTCCGGCGAAAAGAGCACGGGCAAATGCTCAATGCCGCGCGCACGCAACTCGCGGCGCATCACGCGCGCAAGCGGGCAGCCGCTGGTCTTGCTCAAATCGGCAATATGCAGAAGCGAGGGGTCGGTCTTGTTGCCGGTGCCGAGCGCGCTGAGGATGGGAATGCCACGCGCGAGCGCCGTCTGGATCAGGTCGATCTTGCAGGAAACAAGGTCGATGCAGTCTAAAATATAGTCGTAGCGGGCGGCAAAAAAGTCCTCACGCACGGCGGCCTCGTAGCGGGCGGCAACAGGATGCACACACAGTGCGGGGTTGATGTCGCGGCAGCGGGCAGCCACGGCCTCCGCCTTGGGCTGGCCGAGCGTAGAGTGCAGCGCTTCCAGCTGGCGGTTGAGATTGCTGAGGGAGACGCTGTCCTCGTCGATGAGTGTCAGCTCGCCCACGCCGCTGCGCGCAAGCGCCTCGGCGGCATAGCTTCCCACGCCGCCGAGCCCGAACACCGCGACATGGCTTTTTTCAAGCCGCGCCATGCCCTCGTCGCCGAGAAGCATGCGCGTGCGCACAAATTGATCGTTCATATGCACCTCACAGAAAACGGGCAGCCGGTTTGCGCCGACTGCCCGCGTTTGCTCTATCGTTCAGGAAATGCCGAATGAAGCGTCGCTGCGTTCTCAGCCGACGTACTTCATGCCGCTGCCTTCCACGCCGTCGTCCCCAGCGGTGACTTCCTCGAGCCAGGCGTTGTAGGCATCGCCGCGCAGGTCGTTTTCAGCGGAAACCTTCCAGTAGGGCTCGCTGTTGCGCTCGACAAAGTACATCACATGATAGCCGTAATCGGTCTGCACGATGCCGGTGTCGCCGCTCTGGCGCGCAGGATCGAACGACCACTCCTCAAACGCCTCGACCATCTGACCATAGTAGAAGTCGGGGTAGAGGCCGCCGTTGCCGGCAGAACCGCTGTCGGTGGAGTTGGAGACGGCAAGCGCCGCAAAGGCGGACTCGGTCTTTTCGCCCTCGTTGAACTGCGCGAGAATGTCGTTGGCAGTCTCCTCGTCGGCGACAAGGATGTGGCGCACGGAGACGGGGCTCTCGTCAGGACGGAAGCGGCTGTTGAACTTGACCGCGTAATAGGCAGTCTCGCTCATTTCGATCACGGTGGTGTCGCCGGCCTTGCGCGCGTCGTCAAACGCCCACACGAGCACGTCACTCGCCGAGCCGTAGGTGGAATAGCCGGTGTGATAATAGGTGCCCTCCACGGTCTTGGAGGCAGCCTCCATCTCGTCGCCGCCGTCGATGAGCTCGATCACATGGTCAGCCTGCTTTTTGGCAAGCTCGATGGCGGCATTCTTTTCCTCGTCGGTGGCATCATCGGCGTAGGTGGCGTTGACGATGACATACTCAATGTCGACCATGTCATACTGATCGGGGTCAGCGTCATAGGCGGCCTTAAGCGCAGCGTCGTCATACTCGTAGCTGCTGTACTGGCTGGCGCTGTAGGACGAGGCAAGCGCGCTGCGGCGCACGCAGGAGCGGAACACCTTCTCGCTCATCAGCTCGCCGTAGTAGTTTTTGAGCAGCTCGGACAGGCTCATGCCGTTGCTCTTGGCATAGGCGCTCATCACGGCGACCTGATACTCCTCCTGCGCGTCGACATATTCGTCATCGCTGTAACCGGCGGCATTGGCCGCGGCGACCATGCGATGCTCCTGCGTGAGCGTCTGCTTGGCCTGATCGGCGAAGTAGTCGAACCAGCTCTTGCCCTCGCTGTACTCCTGGTCGCGCAGGGACTTGCTGCTGTCGAAGAAGTAGGAGGCGTAGGTGCCGTACTGGGAGTAGAAGTTCTGGTAGACGCCGCCGTAGTAGTAGCTCATCTCAGCGGCGCTGTAGTCCTGACCGTCAATGGTATAGGCGGTGGCGCCGCGCTGGAACAGGTTGCTGTTCCAAACGAACAGAGCCACGGCAAGCACCAGAAACGCGATGATGCAGCCGGTGTACAGTCTGCCGGTGCGCTTTTCCTTGGCAGCCTTTTCAGCAGCCTCCTGCGCCTTGGGGTCGACATAGCCGGAGGCATTGAGCTCCTGGCGGTTTTTCTTTTCTCTTGAAGCACTCATTTGTTCATTCAATCCTTCCAATGTTCGCGAGTATTTGGGGAAAACGCAGTTATTATACACGAAGAGACCTGCAAATGCAAGCCTCTTCGTGAAAGAGTTTACAGATTTCTTTTAAAATATGGACTTACTTTGTGCCGAAGATACGGTCGCCCGCGTCTCCGAGGCCGGGAACGATGTAGCCGTGCTCGTTGAGGTGCTCGTCGAGCGCACCGGCGTAGATGTCCACGTCGGGATAGCGCTTTTGCAGATGCTCGATACCCTCGGGAGCAGCAACGAGCACCATGAGCTTGATGTGCTTGCAGCCGCGCTTTTTCATCTCGCCGATGGCCTCAGCCGCACTGCCGCCGGTGGCAAGCATAGGGTCGACGATCAGCACATCGCGCTCCGCCACATCCTTCGGCATCTTGCAGAAGTAGGGATGCGGCTCAAGCGTCTCCTCGTCGCGGTACATGCCGATGTGACCCACACGCGCGGAGGGCACCATACGCAGCACACCGTCGACCAGGCCCAGACCGGCGCGGAGGATGGGCACCACCACGAACTTGCGGCCGGCCAGCGTGGGCGCTTCCATGCCGCAGATAGGGGTTTCGATGTGCTTGGTGGTCATGGGCAGGTCACGCGTAGCCTCGTAGGTGATGAGCATGCCGATCTCGCTGACCAGCTCGCGGAAATCCTTGACGCTGGTGTTTTTGTCGCGCATGATCGTCAGCTTGTGCGCCACAAGGGGGTGATCCATGATGTGAACCTTTTCGCTGTAATTGACTGCCATTGCTTCGTCCTCCGTAAGTATATTATTTTGAAGATTCTTCCTTTTCCAGTCTTGCCGCGCGCTCGCGCTCGGCCTGTGAGAGGCGCAGGTACGCCGGCACAAGCTGCTGCGCGCTGACGCACTCTCCGTGCTGTGCGGCAAGACCCACGCCTATGGCGTTCTGCCAGCGCAGCGCCTCGGGGGCAAGCTCGCAGACGATGCCCGCAGCTGCCAGCCCGTCGCGGCAGAGAACTGCCCCGTCGCCGAGCACCAGCATGCGCCGCGTTTGTCCGGCAAGCTCGTCAGCAAGCTCACTCACGGCAATGGCACGGTCATCCGTCAGGCGCGTGAGCGTGCCGTTTTTTGCTTCGAAGATCGCGTTGTGCACCTGATTGCGCCGTGCATCCATCGCGCAGATCAAAAGTGCGTCCATGTGCGCGAGGTTTTGTGCCATAGCCTCCAGCGTGGACACGCCGACGCACGGCTTGTCCGCCGCCCACGCAAGCCCCTTGGCCGCGCTCACGCCGATACGAAGCCCTGTAAACGAGCCCGGCCCCGCCGCAACGGCCACTGTGTCCATCTCCTCGAGCGTTAGCCCGGCGTTTTTGAGCATGGACTCCACCATGGGCATGAGCGTGCGCGAATGTGTCAGCCCCGTGCAGGAAAAGCACGATGCGCACACCATGTCGCCGTCGAGCACTGCGGCGGACACACTTTTTGCTGAGGTCTCCAGTGCAAGGACCTTCATGCTCTCCCTCCTGTCACGGTGATCACGCGCCAGTCCTCGTTTTCCGGGTGGCGCGCAAGGTCGACGAACAGCGTCTCCGGCGGCAGTGCGTCGGCGATGCGTTCGCTCCACTCCACGGCGCAGATGCCGCCGCGGTCAAGATAATCGTCCCAGCCGAGGTCGAACAGCTCGTCGGACGAGGTGATGCGGTAAAGGTCAAAATGGAACAGCGGGATGCGCCCTTCATACTCGTTGACGAGCGTGAAGGTGGGACTGGTGACGCGCCCGGTGAAACCCAGACCACGTGCAAGCCCGCGCGTGAAGGCCGTTTTGCCCATGCCGAGGCTGCCCGTGTAGGCCAGCACCGTGCCGGGCACGAGCGTAAGCGCAAGCTGCGCGCCAAGCTGCTCGGTCTCCTCCACGGAGTGCGATAGATACTGCACGGCCTTATCCCCCTTTTCTTCCTATTCTAACGGATTATAATAGCACAGATCGCACCGCAGTGCAATTCTTTTTTCGCGGTTTACAGAAAAAAACAGATGTGGTATAATAGTAGAAGTGATCCATCCTGACCATAGAAAGGGGGCGGAGCATGCTGCGCCGTATCCTTGAGACCGTCCACGACGTGGTACGTCAGGCCGACCTTGTGCTGCTTGGGCTTTGCTCGGCCGCCACGCTGTACGGCATCGTGCTGATCTGGAGCGCGACGAATTACCGCTCGAACACCTCCCGCTTTGTGCTCATGCAGGCAGCCGGCTGGGTGCTGGGCGTGGCGCTGTACTTCTTTTTCTCCACGCTGGACGTGACGGAGCTGACAAAAAAGTGGAAATGGCTGCTTGTCTTTGACGTAGGCTTTATCCTCCTGCTGCTCACGCCCTACGGCACGGCGGGCGGTACGGGGAACCGCGCCTGGCTCGACCTTCCCTTCCTGCCGATGAACATCCAGCCCGCCGAGGTGGTGAAGGTGCCGTTCATCCTGCTGCTGGGGCAGCAGTTTGCCTATCTGCGTGAGGAGCACGACCTCAAGCGCTTTACAAACGTCCTGCAGCCCACGCTGCACACGATTTTTATGGTGGGGCTGATTGTAGTGATCTCGGGTGACGCAGGCAGCGCGCTGGTATACCTGTTCGTTTTTATCTGTATGGCCTATTTTGCAGGCATGGCAAAGCGCTGGCTCGCGCTGGGGCTTGGCGGCGGCGCGGCGGCCTTTTACGCAGCATGGGATCTGAATCTGCTGCCAGAGTATATGAAAAAGCGCTTCCTCGTGGTGCTTGACCACAGCTACGACGTAATCGACAAGGGCTTTCAGCAAACACGCGGACTGCTGGCACTGGGCGGCGGAGGCTGGACGGGGCAGGGGTTGTTCCACGGCACGCAGACGCAATCGACGAGCAAGTGGAGCCTGCCCGAACGGCAGACGGACTTTATCTTCTGCGTGTGCGGCGAGGAGCTGGGCTTTGTGGGCTGCGTGCTGGTGATCGTACTGCTGCTTGCGATTATTGTGCGCTGCTTTCTTGTCGCGCGCGACGCCACCACGCAGCAGGAGACCTTTGTGTGCGTAGGCATGGCGTCAATGCTGATTTTTCAGACGCTGGCAAACATCGGCATGTGCCTTTTCGTGCTGCCGGTGATTGGGTTGACGCTGCCGTTTTTCAGCTACGGCGGCTCGTCCATCGTCACGCTGTTTGCCGCCATGGGCATCGTATCCGGCATCAAAAAGCGAAGCCGACCGGAGTGGCTGATGAACTGAAATGAGCAAGCGAAAGGGGCTGTCTCACTAAAAATGTGAGGCAGCCTCCCTTTTTTGCGGTTTATTTCAGTCTGCATAGCGCAGCCATCAAATCGGCCATACGGCCAGCGGTCGTACAGTCCTCATCATCTCCGCCTAACCGTACTCCCTCAAACAGAGGAGACTCTGAAGCTTGCGGAAGTGGAGCTGACCCCGGAAGAACTGGAGGAAATCCGCAAGCGTGAGGAACGCAAGGACAGACTTCATCAAAATTATCTGAAGCGGAAAGCCAGCGGAGCACAGAAACGCTATGAGGATAAAATCAAGGACAAGAAAAAGG
>CAYPLM010000066.1:0-9096 GCA_964411575.1 uncultured Oscillibacter sp.
GATCGAGGTCGTGCCCGCCGGTCACGCGCGTGACATCGGCTTCGACCGCAGCTTCATCGCCTCCTACGGCCACGACGACCGCGTCTGCGCCTATGCAGAGCTCGCGGGTCTGTTCGACGCGAAGGAATTCAAAAAGACCGGCGTGTGCATCTTCGCCGACAAGGAAGAAATCGGCTCCACCGGCGTTTCCGGTATGAAGTCCCAGGCGTTTGAGTGGTTCATGGCGGGTCTGTGCGAGGCGCAGGGCGTGGATCTGCGCGAGTGCCTTGCCAACTCCTTCTGCCTCAGCGCCGACGTCACTGCCGCTTATGACCCCGACTACGCCGAGGTGTACGAGAGAAACAACAGCGCCTTCCTCAACCACGGTATCGGCCTTTGCAAGTACACCGGTTCCGGCGGCAAGAGCGGCGCGTCCGATGCCAGCGCCGAGGTTGTCGGCAAGATCCGCAAGCTCTTCAACGACAACGGCGTGTTCTGGCAGATGGCAGAGCTGGGCAAGACCGACGCGGGCGGCGGCGGCACCGTGGCTGCCTATATGGCCGACCGCAACATCGACACGCTCGACGCAGGCGTGCCCGTGCTGTCGATGCACGCGCCGTATGAAACAGTCGCCAAGCTCGACTGCTACATGACCTATAAGGGCATGCGCGTGTTCTTCGAGAACTAAACAGCAGTCAAAAACGCGGAGGGGCGACCCTCCGCGTCAGCGTGTCCAAGAACCCCCGTCATTCCGAGCAAGTTTCGCACACTGGCGTGGGAATCTGTACTTCTCGCGCTGGATTGGTTCGGAAACGCGCGGAAAAGGACGGATTGCCACACCAGTGACTTCGGTCACTGGTTCGCAATGACACTTTTTGACAGTCTCACGCGGAGGGGCGACCCTCCGCGTTTTTGCTATGCAAAAGCATAGAAAAACATGAAATGCGCCATTTTCTCGCCCCTTCGGGGCAACCGAAAATGATGCGCAAAAAACTTCATGCGCCATCCTTTTGCCGCATTTCGTGGTGTGTTGCAGCGCATGAAGTTTTATGATGCCGAAAATATTGACAGACTGTAAAAAATACGCCTGAACGCTTGCTTTCGCGGCGGCAAGGTGATAAACTCCCTATAAGCAATACGTCTGATGAATCTGAAAGTGAGAATACGCCATGATCCGCCTCTTTACCGACACTTCTGCCAATCTTCCGCTTGCGCTGGTGCGCCGACACAGCATCACCGTCGTCCCCTTTTCCTACACGCTTGACGGCGCGCTGGCGGACTACTCCGCCGAGACCGATTTCGACGGCCGCGCCTATTATGAGGCCATGCGCGGCGGCGCGATGGTACAAACCTCCATGATCAACCCCGCCGCCTTTGTTGAGGCGTTCGAGCCTGCCATTGCTGACGGGGACGACGTGCTGTACGTTGGCATGTCCGGCGGCATCAGCGGCACGGCCGCCGCAGCAGCGCTTGCCGTGCGCGAGCTGAAGGAAAAGTATCCCACTGCCCGTGCTGCCGCCATCGACACCTACGCCGCGTCGCTGGGCGAGGGGCTGCAGGTGCTCGACGCGGCGGAATGCATCGCCGCAGGCATGCCCTTTGACGCGCTGGTGGAGCGACTGGAGCAGCGCAAGGCCAATATGTGCCAGTTTTTCACCGTGGACGATCTCAACTTCCTCAAGCGCAACGGCCGCTTGAGCGGCGCGACGGCGATGGTGGGCACGATGCTGGGCATCAAGCCCATCCTGCGCGGCGACGAGACGGGCCACATCGTCCAGCGCGACAAGGTGCGCGGCATGAAGCGCGCCATGGCCGAGCTTGCCCGCCTGTACGACGAGCGCGCGCTGGATAAGTCCGCCGCCATCGGCATCGCCCATGCCGACGCCCCCGCCGACGCGCTGCACCTGACGTCGCTGCTGCGCGAAAGGGGCTTCACCGGCGAGTGCCTCAGCGTGTATTACGAGCCTGTCACCGGCTCGCACGTCGGCCCTGGCACCGTGGCGCTGTTCTTCTGGGGCACGGAAAAGTAAAGAAAACTGCATACCCTCCCTTTGCCTCCTGTGCCACCGCCGCGCAGGAGGCAATTTTTCAGCAAGGAAATATGCAGAGAAAGCGTAAAAAGCTGTTGCAATTCTTGTGCACTTGTGATAAAAAAGAGTTAAGAAACGCAGCGCATTGCGCGCAGGGAGGTGACAGCAGATGAAAAAGGAAGAGCTGGCGCTGCGCCTGCGGCACGCGTGTGCGGCGGTCGCGGCAGCTGAGCAGGAGCTCACCGAGATCGACTCGCACTTCGGCGATGCTGACCATGGGCTGACCATGGTGAAGATCACCGGGGCGATCGCCGGGGCAGTGGACGCGTCGCAGGGCGGCATTCAGGAAATGCTCGACGACGCAGCCATGGCGGTGATGGGCATCAACGGCGGCAGCGCCGTGCCGCTGTGGAACACATGGCTTGACGGCATGCAGGAGGCCGCGCCCGAGGGCGACGCAGTGGATGTGCCGGGGCTCAAGGCCATGTTCGCCGGAGCGCTTGCCGAGCTTGACGACATGTCGGGCGCAAAGGTGGGCGACAAGACGATGATGGACGCGGTGATTCCCGCAAGCGAGGCCATCGCCGCCTACGCCGGAAGCGACGAGGCAGCGCTGTTCGACGCAGCAGCGGCTGCGGCAGCGGCGGGTGCGGAGGCGACGAAGAACTTTGTCTCCAAATTTGGCCGCGCCAAGAGCTATGGCACGAAAACCATCGGCACGCCCGACGCCGGGGCGACATCCATGGCGTACTTTTTCCGTGGTCTGGCACAGCGCTGAGGCTGTGCAGCGTATGAAGATTTGATAAGGAGGACTCCCATGAAGATGAAAAAGTTTATCAACGCCCCCGAAACGGTCACCGATGAAGAGCTCGTCGGTCTCGGCCTCGCGTACCCCGACATCCTCGAGGTGGATGGGCATCTGGTCATCAGCCGCGACCTGGCCAACGCCGACCGCGTGACCATCGTCACCTACGGCGGTTCCGGGCACGAGCCTGCGCAGGCGGGCTTTGTGGGCAAGGGCATGCTGGACGTGCAGGCCGTGGGCGACATTTTTGCCGCGCCCAACGGGCAGTTGGTGTTCGACGCGATGAAGCTGGCCGACAAGGGCCACGGCGTGCTGCTGCTCACGCTCAACTATGCCGGCGACCAGCTGGCCGGTAAGCAGGCGATGAAGCTTGCCAAGAAGGCGGGGCTCAACGTCCGTCAGGTGGTCACGGGCGAGGAAGTGCGCTACGACCCCAACGGCGAGGACAACAAGCGCGGCTTGGCCGGTGCTGTAGCGCTCTACCACATCGCCGCTGCCGCTGCCCGCGAGGGCAAGACGCTTGATGAGGTGGCCGAGCTTGCCCAGCGCTATGCGGACAACATGGCCTCCATCACCGTCAAGTCCACCGATGCCACGCACCCGCAGAACGGCATGTCCTTCGGCGATCTGGGCGAGACGGATATGATGGAGATCGGTGCCGGTCAGCACGGCGAGGGCGGCGGCGTGCGCGTGCCCATGATGTCCGCGAAGGACACCGTGACCACCGTGGCGCAGACGCTGGTCGACAGCCTCGGCCTCAAGGCAGGGGAGAAGGCGTTCGTGATGATCAACGGCTGCGGCGCGACCACGATGATGGAGCAGCTGGTGCTCTTTAAGGACACGGTGGAGTTCCTCAAGGCGCGCGAGATCGAGGTCGTGGGCAGCATGGTCGGCGAAATTCTCACGGTGCAGGAGGCCGGTGGCTTCCAGATGAACATCGCCCGCTGGGACGATGAGTGCATCCGCCTGTGGAACACGCCTTGCCACACGCCCGCCTACAGCAAGGAGTAAGCCATGGCAGATGCTGTTGGAAACAAGGCTGCGCACGATTATCACCTCGACGTTCCGGCGCAGCAGGAGGGCTTTTTCGTCAAGGGCGCGGCGCACTGCGACTGGGGCATGAAAAGCCGCCTTGCGCGCCTGTTCGATCCCAAGTCCGGCAACACCGTGATGCTCGCCTTTGACCACGGGTATATCATGGGCCCCACGGCGGGGCTTGAGCGCATCGACCTTGTCATTCCGCCGCTGATCCCGCACGTCAACGTGCTGATGGGCACGCGGGGCGTGCTGCGCGCGTGCATTCCGCCCGCCGCACAGGTGGCCAAGTGCGTGCGCATGACCTACGACTCCACCGTGCTCTTTGATGATATGTCCAACGGCGGCGGCTTCGCCTGCGACGTGGAGAATGCCATCCGCATGAACGCCGACTGCATGGCGGTGCAGACCTTCATCGGCGCGCCCGGCGAGTCCCGCTCGCTCGAGCTTCTGTGCCGCACGGCGGACGCGGGCGCGCGCTACGGCATCCCCACGCTCGGCGTGGTGGCCGTGGGCAAGCAGATGGAGCGCACGGAAAAGTTCTTCCAGCTTGCAACGCGCGTGCTGGCGGAAAACGGCGCGAACGTGGTCAAAAGCTACTTCTGCGAGGGCTTTGAGCGCGTGGCGGCGGCCTGCCCGGTGCCCATCGTCATCGCCGGAGGAAAAAAGCTGCCCGAGCTTGATGCGCTGGAAATGGCGTATCAGGCTATCGACCAGGGCGCGCACGGCGTGGACATGGGGCGCAATATCTTCCAGTCCGACTGCCCCGCCGGTATGGCACAGGCCATCGGCAAGGTCGTCCACGAGGGCTACACCGCAAAGGAAGCCTACGAGGTTTATCAGGAAGTCAAAAATCAGACGAAATAAAAAGGAGGAAGCCTGCAATGTCCGCTGAATACATGCATATTGGTATCCCCATCACCAACAAAAAGCCCGGCATGGTCTACAATGAGGGCGCAAAGTTCTGGGTGAGCAATGTCGACGATTACGACTACAAGATCGAGTATCTCAAGTTTGAGGAGGGCACGCCCTTCCCCGAGGTGCTCCACCGCAACCCCCATGTGGCGTACCTGGTGGACAACCTCGAGCACTACGTCGCCGACGCTGACAGCGTGATCTGCGGCCCCATGGCCGCCAACGACGCGGGCGACCGCCTGGCCTTCGTGTGGAAGGACGGCGCGATCCTCGAGCTCTATCAAAAGGCATAATGCGCACCGCCCCCGGCAGCCGCAAGGCTGCCGGGGGCGGTCTTCACAAAAGGTTTACAAACGCTTCACAGCCCGTTCAACCCTTTTTCCTTCTGCGGGAGTATACTCAAAACATAAACAGGGCAGCTGCCCGCCCGGCGCAAAAAGGGCAGACCAGCCTTCCCGCTGTGTTGCAGCGTTTTATATAGCAGCTACCAACCAACTGTTTCATATTCTCCTTTCTCTCCTCATTTCCTTTCTGCAAAAAAGCGGGGGCCTTATGGCCACCCGCTTTTTTGTATACATGCTGTTTATTTCCCGGCAAAGGTCAAAGAGCCGATGCCGATATTCTTTTTGCTTTCGCCGTCGAAGAGCACAATATTCTGTCCGACAACGTCCATGCTTACCGCCTCGTCCACGGCGTAGTCCACGCTGCCGAACACCACAGAGGTGAGCATCATGTCGCCGCCCATGTCGATCTTCACGGTGGTCTCCATGCCGGAGGGGAGGGTGGAATAGGCGTGGCCGGTGATCGCGCCGTTGGGGCGGATAGGGAGAAACTCAGGACGAATGCCCACGGTCACGTCTGCGCCTGTGGGGCAGACGGAATCGTTCGCGGTGAACACGGCGCGCTTGCCCAGAAGTGTCAGCGCGGCGCAGTTGCCGTCGATGCGCTCAACGTGCGCGGGGAGGAAGTTCATGGTGGGATTGCCCACAAATTCTGCCACGAAGCGGTTGGCCGGACGGTTGTACACCTCCAGCGGCGGGGCGTACTGCTGTAAAACGCCGGTGTCCATCAGGCACACGCGGGTGGAGAGCGTCATGGCCTCGAGCTGGTCGTGCGTGACGTAGATGAACGTGCTGCTGGTGTCCGAGTGTAGGCGCTTGAGCTCGGTGCGCATTTCCTGACGGAGCTTGGCATCGAGGTTGGACAGCGGCTCGTCCATGAACAGCACCTTGGGGCTGGGCGCAAGCGTGCGCGCGATGGCCACGCGCTGCTGCTGTCCGCCGGAGAGCTCAGAGGGGTAGCGCTTTTCAAACTGCTCGATCTTCAAAAGCGCCAGCAGCTCATCCACGCGCTTGCGGATGGCATCCTTGCTCCACTTGAGGTTTTCAAGGCCAAAGGCGATGTTCTGATACACCGTCATGTGCGGCCAGAGCGCGTAGTTCTGGAACAGAAAGCCGATGTCACGCTTGACGGGCGGCAGGTTGATGCCCTTTTCTGCGTCAAAGACCACCGTGTCGTCGATGGTGATGCGCCCTTCGGTGGGGGTCTCCAGCCCGGCGATCATGCGCAGCGTGGTGGTCTTGCCGCAGCCGGAGGGGCCGAGCAGGGTCACAAAACCGCGATCCTCGATCTCAAGGTTGAGGTCGTCCACGGCGATAAAATTGCCAAAACGTTTGGTCACATGCTCTAAACTGATATGAGGCATAGTCTTACCCTCCGATTCCTTTGTCCAACGAAGCGCCTGTGAGCTTGTTGGTGAGTGTGTTGATGAAAATGACGATCAGAACGATCAGCAGCGTGACGGCGCTTCCGTACTGAGAGTAGCCGGTCTCGTTGAAGGAGAAGAGCATGGTGGTGAGCATGTAGCGCGCGTAGGGCACCAGCAGGGTGAACAGCGCCACCTCGCGCATCACCGAGATCACGGGGAGCAGATACCCGGAGAGGATGCTGCTTTTCTGGATGGGGAAGAGAATGCGCACCATGCGCTTCCACCAGGGCACGCCCACCACCATCGCGGCCTCTTCGATCTCCTGCGAGACCTGAAGCATGCTGTTGATGCCGCTGCGCGAGGCGAAGGGCAGGAATTTCACCGACGCAACCAGCACCAACACGCCGAAAGTGCCGTAGAGGAACTTGAAGCTTTCGCTGGTCGCAACCGCCAGGTAGATGGTACCAAAGGCCATGGCGGGCATCAGATAGGGGAAGAATGCCATGCTTTCCACCGTGCGGGAAAGACGCGTGCCGCGCGCACGGGCGCAGGAATAGCCGATGAGGATGCCGCAGGTACCCACGATCAACCCGACCACCAGCGCCAGAAGCACCTGCCGCCCCAGCGCCTTCCACATGGTGGGGTTGAGGAGAATGCCGGCGATCATGCCGCTTTCGTAGGCGGAGGCCTCGGTGCCGATCCAGAAGTGGAGTGTCATGTTGGAAAGCGAGTAGTTGCCGGGCTGACGGATGACGGATTCCAGTGCGAAAGACACAAGCGGCATGATGGCGAAGAAGAGCACATACACGCACAGGAAGATGGAGATGGGCAGGTTGGCCTTTTTCAGGTCGACCAGCGACACCTGGCCGGATTTACCCGTGACGGTGGTGTAGCTTTTGCGCTTGCCGGTGAACCACTGGTTCAGCCCCAGAATGAAGCAGCCGAGCACGATGGACACAAAGGCGATGATGTAACCCTGCCCCTGATAGCCCGCGTTGATCAACGCGCGCATTTTGGTGGAGAGCGTGAACACCTTCACCGACGAGCCCAGAAATACCGGCACGGTGTAGGAGCTAAAGCCGCTCGAGAAGATCAGAAGGAACGTGGACAGCACCGCCGGCATGACCATCGGCAGCGTGATGCGCCGGATGATCTTCCAGCGGCTGGCCTTGAGGATGGTGGCGCTCTCCTCGAGCGTCGCGTCCATGTTTTTCAGGATGCCGCCGATGAGAAGATACGCAAAGGGAGAATAGTGCAGAGCGATGACGATGATCATCGGGAAAATGCCGTACACGAACCACTCGGGCATGCAGAGGCCGAAGATGGACTCAACCATGCCGACGTTGCCGCCGCCGACCTTGCTGTTCTGGAACAGATTTGTCCAGAAAAGTGCCAGCGTCCACGCGGGCATCATGTACGGAAACAGAAACACCGAGCTGATGAATTTTTTAAAGCGAACGTTCGAGCGCGTGATGAACCACGCCACCACGCCGCCGATGCAGATGCCGAGGATCCCGGCGCCGGAGGCGACGATAAGGGAGTTTTTCAGCGGCTCCCAAAAGTTCACCTTGCTCCAGTCGCTCGCCGAAAAGAGCTTTTGGAAGTGGTAGAGCGTCAGGCTGCCGACTTCCTGCCCCAAAAGCTTTTTCTCCGTGCCGATGTGCACGGTGAACATGTTGCTCAGCATGGTCACCAGCGGCAAAACAGACAGGCAGAAGAGCACCAGCAGGAAGAAAACCAGCAGCAGGTTGGAGGGCTTGGAGCAAAACGCCCTGATGCGGTGGGACAGCTGTCCCTTGGATTTTTTCATAAGACCTCTCCTTTCCGGGCGTCTCCCGGATCAGAATAAAAAAGTTGCCGCAAGGGCGATGAGCCACTTGCGGCAGCTTTCGCTTGCTCAGGGAAGGGAAACTGCAATGGGAAATGCGTTACTTGCCCACGCGCGTGGAGATGAACTCGTAGACGTTGGCGTAGTTGTCATAGATGAACGCCTGATCCTCGACCACCAGGCAGTCAGCCCAGTAGGAGTAGGCTTCGTCGGCGAGGTCTGCGGGCTTGGCGATGGAGGTGTTGGGGGAGTAATAGCCCTGGCTGGAGTTCCAGGACTTCTCACCGGCAAAGCCGGCCTCGGAGAGCAGATAATTGATGAACAGCGCGCAGGTGTAGGGGCAGTCGGTGTCGCTGCACACGGTGGCGTAGATGGAGTACATGAAGCCGGAGAAGCCCTCAACGGGAGTCTCGAACTGGCAGACGGCCAGATTGCCGCGATCGGCCTCGTCCACCTTGCGCAGCTTGGAGAACACGAACAGACCCAGGTTGCCGCCCGCGCCGGAGGCGATGCCGGTGGCGATCTTGGAGGCGGAGGTGTAGGTGTAGTTCACGTTGGCAAGGAAGCCGGCGATCCACTCATAGGCGGCGCTTTCATACTCGGTGGAGGCCCAGTCCTTGCCGTAGTAGGACTTGTAGGCATCTTCCAGACGCTTGGTCCACTCGGGGCTGGTGAGCTGGATGAGGAAGTTGATGTTCACGGTCTCGTTGGTGGGATCCTTGAAGAACACCTTGTCCTTCCACTCGCTCTCGGTGAGCTGCCAGACGTTGTTCAGGCCGATGGAGCCGGAGGTGTT
>CAYPLM010000067.1:0-9068 GCA_964411575.1 uncultured Oscillibacter sp.
TCGGTTGCCTGATCGCCGTTGGCGGGCTGATAGTACTTGTAGCTCAGGCCGTTCTTGTTGGCATAGAGCTTGACGCCGTCGTAGGTGCCCTGGTTGAAGGACTTGTCCTTCAGCTGGCCGACGTCGGTGACGAACGCGACCTCGTACTTGCCGTCGGCAGAGGTCATGTTATCGTCGATGCTGTCTGCGGTGACAGTGTCGTTGTCATTGTCCTTGTCCCCGTTCTGATTGTTGCTGCAGGCCACGAGGCTGAGCACCATCACGAGAGAAAGGAGCAGCGCGAGAAACTTCTTCATGATAAAAACCTTCCTTACAATTTTTTGAAGCCATATGACTTCGCCCGTAGTATAACAGACCTTTCGAAAAAGTGCAAGGGAAATTCCGCTTTTTTGAAAAAATTTGGAGAAATCGGCAGGAAATTCAGCGCCTATGTGACGTCGATTTGTTCCAGCAGCGCGCCCTCCGCGTCATACAGGCAGACCGTGCACGCCGCCGCTGCATTTTTCTCATAAGAGGCGAGGAAATAGCGCCGGGCACGACCGTTGGACGCGGCGGTACAGCATTTCTCCTCTTCTGCCCAAAGAAAAAGAAGCGGGGTAGAAAAGCCCGGCCTCTTCTGGTATACTATATAGAAATTTCGCTCATATGGAGGTGCTGCAACATGAACAAAATCGTCAGCCGCGTTCTGGCGGTGATCCCTGCGGCGGCGCTGCAGGTGCTTTGGATCCTTCTTCTGACAAAGTGGCTTGCGCCGTATGCGGCGCTGATCTCGCTGGGGCTATCGATCGCGGCGTTTCTGCTGGTGCTCTACATCATCATCAAGCGCGACGAGGGCACCTACAAGATCCTCTGGCTTCTGGTGATCCTCACGCTGCCGGTGCCGGGCGCACTTTTGTACCTTCTGTTCGGCAACAAGCGCACGGCGCGGCCGCTGCAAAAACGGCTGGCACGCGTGCGCGAAGAGGGCTCTCTGCCGCCTCTGCCCCGCGGCGAAACGCAGCCCGACTGTGACCGGCGGCTGAAGCAGACGCTGCGCTGGCTGGAACAGGAAACCGGCTATCCGCTCGTCCCCGTGGAGCAGGTACGCTACTACCCTCTCGGCGACGACATGTACCCTGACCTTCTCGCCGACCTTCGCACGGCCACGTCCTACATCTACCTTGAATACTTCATCATCGAGCCGGGCGAGATGTGGGACAGCATCGCCGCGCTGCTTGCGGAAAAGGCGCGCGAGGGCGTGGACGTGCGCGTGCTGTACGACGATCTGGGCAGCATTTCCTCGTTCAACCTGCGCAACGCGCGGGAGCTGCACAAAAAGGGCGTGCAGTGTATCCCCTTCAACCCGCTGCTCGCCATCAAGGGCACAGCCAACTACCGCGACCACCGCAAGATGCTCATCATCGACGGCATGGTGGCCTACAGCGGAGGCGTGAACCTTGCCGACCGCTACATCAACCGCGAACAGCCCTATGGGCACTGGAAGGACACCGCCTTCCGCCTCACCGGCGCGCCTGCGGCCAGCTTTGCGCATATGTTTCTCACGTTCTGGAACGCGTTTGCCCTGCCTAAAGGCGAGCTGTCGCCCCAGAGCGCCGCGCGTCCCGCCCAGGATCCGGCGGACGGCTGCGTGCTCAGCTACTACGACTCCCCGCTCAGCCGCGAGGCGACCACCAACCGCCTCTACATCGACCTTCTCGCGCAGAGCACGGATTATGCCTGGTTCTTCACGCCCTATCTCATGCCCGGCGACGACCTCACCGGCGCGATGCTCTCCGCCGCGCAGCGCGGCGTGGACGTGCGCATCATCATGCCCGGCGTGCCGGACAAAAAGCTCATCTTCCGCATGTCGCACAGCTTTTATCAGACGCTGCTCACTGGCGGCGTGAAGATCTATGAGTACAAGCCCGGCTTTGTGCACGCCAAGGGCTTTGTCTCGGACGACCGCATCGCGGCGGTGGGCACGGTGAACCTGGACTACCGCAGCCTCTTCCTCCACTTTGAAAACAACTCCCTCTTCTGCGGTGGGAGCATGGTGCGCGCCGTGAAGGAGGACTTTCTTGCCACGCAGGCGCACTGCCGCAGCGTGCAGCCCTGCGCCCAGTATGCCCGGCGCTGGATCGTCGACGGCGTGCTGCGCATCTTTGCCCCTCTGTGCTGACCTCAGATGCGCAGCTCGGGACAGGCGATCTCCATCACCTGCTCGATCATATGGTGGAGCAGCTGGCTTTGTGCGCTGTCGGCGGCGCGGTAGTGCACCTCCTTGCCCTCGCGGCGGCTGACGATCAGCCCACTGTCGCGCAGCGCGCGCAGGTGGTGCGACACGGCGGGACTGGACATGTCCATCATCGCCGCGATGTTGACCACGCACTCCTCACAGTGACACAGCAGCCAGAAAATGCGCAGACGCGTGGGGTCGCCGAGCTGGCGGAAGATATCCGCAAGCGTCTGAAAGCTCTCCACCCTTGTCAGAAGCGTGCAGATGGCGGCGGTGCTTATTGGTTCTTCTCCGTGGTCGTGTGGAAGCGGTGCAGGTGTCATGGAAATTCCTCCTCATTTTTTCTTGACATTTGCTTGCAGCCGTATTATACTACAGTCAGAATAATTAAACAAGTGCTTAATCGTTAAAATGTTAAGCAGAAAGGACGACCTATGAAAAAGACCTACCGCATCGAAGTCGACTGTGCCAACTGCGCCAATCTGATGGAGCAGGCAGCGTGCAAAACCGGGGGTGTGGCCTCCGCCGTGGTGAGCTTTATGACGCAGAAGATGACCGTCACCTTCGCCGAGGGCTGCGACGAAAAGGCCGTGATGAAAGATGTGCTCAAAGCCTGCAAAAAGGTGGAGCCCGACTGCGAGATCGAGCTGTAATTCTCACCCCGTGCGCGCCCCTTCCCCACCGGGGCGTTTCTTTTGCACAAACGATTAAACAATCATTTAATTGAAAGGAGCCCCTCCATGACCAAAAAGCAAAAGCGCATGCTCGTGCGCATCCTTCTCACGACGGCGATGCTCGCCGCGCTCAACCTTCTGCCCATCGGCAGGGCAGCGCGGCTGGCGGCGTATCTGGCGGCGTATCTGCTCATCGGGTACGACATCCTGCGCAAGGCGTGGCGCGGCATTCTCAACGGCCGCATGTTCGACGAAAACTTCCTCATGGCATCGGCTACGGTGGGCGCGTTTGCCCTGGCGCTGTACGAGCGCAGCGGCGACTATAACGAGGCCATCGCGGTGATGCTGTTCTACCAGATCGGCGAGCTGTTTCAAAGCTACGCCGTGGGCAAAAGCCGCCGCAGCATCGGCGCGCTGATGGACATCCGCCCCGACTACGCCAACGTTGAACGCGGCGGACAGCTTATGCGCGTAGACCCGGACGAGGTGGCCGTGGGCAGCGTGATTGTGGTGCAGCCGGGCGAGCGCGTGCCGCTCGACGGCGTGGTGGAGCAGGGCGAAAGCGCACTCAACACCGCCGCCCTCACCGGCGAGAGCCTGCCGCGCGACGTGTGCGCGGGCGACGAGGTGATCAGCGGCTGCATCAACCTCACCGGCGTACTGTATGTGCGCACCACGAAGGTCTTTGGCGAGTCCACCGTGTCGCGTATTCTGGAGCTGGTGGAGGAGTCGAGCGCGCGCAAATCACGCTCGGAGAATTTCATTGCAAAGTTTGCGCGCGTATACACCCCTGCGGTGTGCTTTGCCGCGCTGGCGCTGGCCGTTCTGCCGCCGCTGTGGCGCATGGCGGTGCTGGGGCTGGACGGCGCGTGGGCGCAGTGGCTCTACCGTGCGCTGAGTTTTCTGGTGGTCAGCTGTCCCTGTGCGCTGGTCATCAGCATCCCACTCACCTTCTTCGCCGGCATCGGCGGGGCAAGCCGCGCGGGCATTCTCGTCAAGGGCTCGAACTATCTGGAAACGCTCTCGCAGGTGGACTGCGTGGTGTTTGACAAAACCGGCACGCTGACGCAGGGCGTGTTTGAGGTGAGCGGCGTGCACCACAGTACGATGGAGGACGAAACGCTGCTGGAATACGCGGCGCTGTGCGAATGCGCCTCGTCCCACCCCATCAGCAGAAGCCTGCAAAGCGCCTATGGCCGTGAGATCGACCGCAGCCGCGTCTCCGACATCGAAGAGCGCAGCGGACGCGGCGTGACAGCGGTCGTGGACGGGCACCGCGTGGCTGCCGGGAACGACAAGCTCATGGCTGAGCTCGGCGTGACGCACATCCCCTGCCGCAGCGCAGGCACCATTATCCACATGGCCGTGGACGGGCAGTACGCCGGGCACATCGTCATCTCCGACCGCGTCAAGCCAAACGCCGCCGCTGCCATCGCCGCGCTCAAGCGCGCGGGCGCGAAGAAAACCGTGATGCTCACCGGCGACAACGCGCGCGCCGCACAGGCCGCCGCGCAGGAGCTGGGCGTGGACGAGGTGCGCAGTGAGCTGTTGCCCGCCGACAAGGTGCGCGAGGTGGAAGCGCTGCTCGCGCAGCAGAAGAAGGGCGGAAAGCTCGCCTTTGTGGGCGACGGCATCAACGACGCGCCCGTGCTCACCCGCGCCGACATCGGCATCGCCATGGGTGCGCTGGGCTCCGACGCGGCTATCGAGGCGGCAGACGTGGTGCTCATGGACGACGAGCCGCTGCAAATCGCCAAAGCCATCCGCCTCTCGCGCCGGTGCCTGCGCATCGTGTACGAGAACATCGTGTTCGCGCTGGTCATCAAGCTCGGCTGTCTGCTGCTCATCTCGCTGGGGCTTGCCGGCATGTGGGCGGGCATCTTCGCCGACGTGGGCGTGATGGTGCTGGCCGTGCTCAACGCCATCCGCGCCCTGCAAAGCCGCTAAGCGTCCTGCACCTTTCCGCCCCCCGAAAAAGGCAGGGCTGCCGCAAGACACGCGGCAGCCCTGAAGTTCCCTCCCCCGCGCATGGGGGGGGGGAGACAGCGAGTTCGTTCTCCTGCACAATAAAAAAGGACATCCAACAGTGGATGTCCTTTTCTTTATGGAGCGGGCGACGAGGCTCGAACTCGCTACCTCCACCTTGGCAAGGTGGCGCTCTACCAGATGAGCTACGCCCGCGGAACGTGCTTACTATACCAGATAAATTTCCATTTGTCAAGCCCTATTTTTTATTTTTTCTTGCAAATCTCTCCGGACTATGATAAACTCCTTTCAGAAGAAAAAATCACCGTCGGCAATCGGTTCAACCTGCTCAAAGGAGGCTCATTATGCCCTAAGCCGCACGCCGCATTTTGCGCCCACACGACACTTTATATAAAATACAGGAGTTATTCATATGCCAACCCTTCATGAAGAGATCAGCCGCCGCCGGACGTTTGCCATTATTTCGCACCCCGACGCCGGCAAAACCACGCTGACTGAAAAGTTTCTGCTCTACGGCGGAGCCATTGCGCAGGCCGGTGAGGTCAAGGGCAAGCGCGAGCGCGCCGCCAAATCCGACTGGATGGAGATCGAACGCCAGCGTGGCATTTCCGTCACCTCGTCGGTGATGCAGTTCCAGCACGATGGCTACTGCATCAACATCCTCGACACCCCCGGCCATCAGGACTTCTCCGAGGACACCTACCGCACGCTTATGGCTGCTGACAGCGCCGTGATGGTCATCGACGGTGCCAAGGGCGTGGAGCCGCAGACGCGCAAGCTCTTTAAGGTGTGCGCCCTGCGCCACATCCCCATTTTCACCTTCATCAACAAGATGGACCGTGAGACGCGCGACCCGCTGGAGCTTTGCGAAGAGGTGGAGCGCGAGCTGGGCATCGCCGTGTGCCCGGTGAACTGGCCCATCGGCTGCGGCAAGGAATTTTGCGGCGTGTACGACCGTGCGAAGCAGTGCATTCTGCACTTCACCGCCGAGGGGCACGCCCGCCGCGCCGGTGTGACGCAGATCGACCTGGCCGACGACGCTGCGCTTGCTGAGCTGATCGGCGAAAAGCGACGCGACACGCTGCGCGACGAGATCGAGCTTTTGGGCGCGGGGCACGAATTTGATCTGGCCGCCGTGCAGCGCGGCGCGCTTTCGCCCGTGTTTTTCGGCAGCGCGCTGACCAATTTCGGCGTGGAACCCTTCCTCGAGAGCTTTCTGCGCATGACCACGCCGCCTCTTGCGCGCGAGAGCGACGCGGGCGTGGTGGACGCATTCAGCCCCGACTTTTCTGCGTTTGTGTTCAAAATTCAGGCCAACATGAACAAGGCGCACCGCGACCGGCTGGCTTTCCTGCGCATCTGCTCGGGCAAGTTTGAGCGCGACGCCGAGTATTACCACATGCAGGGCGGCAAGAAGCTGCGCCTGTCCCAGCCGCAGACCATGATGGCCAGCGAGCGCGAGATCGTGGAGGAAGCCTACGCGGGCGACATCATCGGCGTGTTCGACCCCGGTATTTTCTCCATCGGCGACACTGTTACCGTGCCGGGCAAGAAGCTGCGCTTTGGCGGCATCCCCACGTTCGAACCTGAGCATTTCCGCATGGTCAGCCCCAAGGACACGATGAAGCGCAAGCAGTTCATCAAAGGCATCGAGCAGATTGCACAGGAGGGCGCCATTCAGATCTTCAAGCTGCCCGACAGCGGCATGGAGGACGTGGTGGTCGGCGTGGTGGGCACGCTGCAATTTGACGTGTTCGAGTACCGCATGCTCAATGAATACGGCGTTGTGCTGCGTCAGTCTCCCCTGCCCTATGAGCACCTGCGCCTGATCTCCGCCTGCCCGTGCGAGACGAAGGATCTGATGCTGTGCAGCGGCTCGCGCGTGCTTGAGGACTTCCGCGGGCGGCGGCTGATCGCCTTTGGCGGCGAGTGGAGCGTGGGCTTCCTCACCAAGCACAACCCCGGTCTGGTGCTTGAGGACTGGCTGAGCGTATCAAACTAAACATTTTTATATGCAGGAGGAAACAAGAGATGAGCTTTGAGAACGTGAAAAAGAACTTCGGCTTTGGCTGCATGCGTCTGCCGATGGCGGGCGAGGATGTGGACACGGCGGAATTCCAGCGCATGGTGGACGCCTTCATGGAAAACGGCTTCAACTA
Organism: uncultured Oscillibacter sp.; assembly: GCA_964411575.1. GTDB lineage: Bacteria > Bacillota > Clostridia > Oscillospirales > Oscillospiraceae > Hominicoprocola. The sequence continues at coordinate 7,035 of CAYPLM010000067.1, forward strand.
CTTCGACACCGCTCACGTCTACCTTGACGGCAAGAGCGAGACGGCGCTGCGCGAGTGTCTCGTCTCCCGCTACCCGCGCGAGAGCTTTGTGTTGACCAACAAGCTCTCAGGCAGCTGCTTTAAGACAGAGGCGGAGATCCGTCCCTTCTTCGAAAGCCAGCTGGAAGCCTGCGGCGTGGACTATTTCGACTTTTATCTCATGCACGCGCAGAACGCCCGCAACTTTGAGACCTACAAGCGCTGCCGCGCCTACGAAACGGCGTTCGCGCTCAAGGCCGAGGGCAAGGTGCGCCATGTGGGTCTGTCCTTCCACGACAAGGGCGAGGTGCTCGAGCGCATCCTCACCGAGTACCCCGAGGTGGAGGTGGTGCAGATCCAGTTCAACTACGCTGACTATGACGACCTCGCCGTGGAGAGCCGCAAGTGCTACGAGGTGTGCCGCAAGCACGGCAAGCCCGTGATTGTGATGGAGCCCGTACGCGGCGGCAGTCTCTCCAAGCACCTGCCCGACGGCGCAAAGGCCATTTTCGACGGTCTGCACGGCGGCAGCTACGCCTCCTACGCCTTTGAGACCTACAAGCGCTGCCGCGCCTACGAAACGGCGTTCGCGCTCAAGGCCGAGGGCAAGGTGCGCCATGTGGGTCTGTCCTTCCACGACAAGGGCGAGGTGCTCGAGCGCATCCTCACCGAGTACCCCGAGGTGGAGGTGGTGCAGATCCAGTTCAACTACGCTGACTATGACGACCTCGCCGTGGAGAGCCGCAAGTGCTACGAGGTGTGCCGCAAGCACGGCAAGCCCGTGATTGTGATGGAGCCCGTACGCGGCGGCAGTCTCTCCAAGCACCTGCCCGACGGCGCAAAGGCCATTTTCGACGGTCTGCACGGCGGCAGCTACGCCTCCTACGCCATCCGCTTTGCCGCCAGCTTTGAGGGCATGATGATGGTGCTCTCCGGCATGAGCGACATGCAGCAGATGAACGACAACATCAGCTTTATGAAGGAGTTCCTCCCGCTCGACGAGCGCGAGCGCGCGGCGGTGGACGAGGTGTGCGCGCTGTTCCGCGCGCAGGGGCTGATCCCCTGCACCGCCTGCCGCTACTGCGTGGACGGCTGCCCCAAGCACATCGCAATCCCCAGCATGTTCTCCTGCCTGAACAAGAAGAAGATGTTCCCCAGCTGGAACGCAGGCATGTACTACCACAACGTCTGCGTGGATGACACACACGGTAAGGCCAGCGACTGCCTCAAGTGCGGCAAGTGCGAGGCCATCTGCCCGCAGGGGCTGCCCATCCGCGAGCTGCTGGTAAACGTGGCCGAGGCCTTCGAAACCGAGGAAGAGGACGACTAATCCACAGCCATCCGCATTTGACGCATTGACGAAAAAGCCTCGCAGAGTTTCGCGTCCGCAGACGCGAAAATAAGTTCAATCGTTTTTTTCCGGCGGCATGTACGTCGGGAAAAACTCTTCTCAGCCCGCAAACGTGCTCGTGCAAGGCGCGAGTGCGCTGCGGCGGGCTGCGGGCCTTCTCAAAAAAGCGGCGCAGCTGGTTTTTTGACGGTCTAAAAAGAAAAGCACGGCTCAGCCGTGCTTTTCTTTTTGCGTGTCAAATTAGTCCTTGCACTCGATGACAACGCCGGAGCCGACGGTACGGCCGCCCTCGCGGATAGCGAAGCGGAGACCCTTCTCGATAGCGATGGGGGTGATCAGCTCAACGTTCATGTCGACGTTATCGCCGGGCATGCACATCTCGGTGCCCTCGGGCAGCGTGATGACGCCGGTGACGTCGGTGGTGCGGAAATAGAACTGGGGACGATAGTTGTTGAAGAACGGGGTGTGACGGCCGCCTTCTTCCTTGGTCAGAACGTAGACCTGGCCAACGAACTTGGTGAGGGGGTGGATCGTGCCGGGCTTGCAGAGCACCTGGCCGCGCTCGATCTCGCTCTTGGCGACGCCGCGCAGCAGAGTACCGACGTTATCACCGGCTTCGGCGTAGTCGAGCAGCTTGTGGAACATTTCGATACCGGTGACGACGG
>CAYPLM010000068.1:0-9011 GCA_964411575.1 uncultured Oscillibacter sp.
TTTTTGCGCAGGTACATAAGGATCTCGTTTTCAATGCAGCGCGAGGCATAGGTGGCGAGCTTGATGTTTTTGTCGCTGCGGTAGGTGTTGACCGCCTTGATAAGCCCGATGGTGCCGATGGAAATGAGATCCTCAATGTTCACGCCGGTGTTTTCAAAGCGGCGCGCGATGTACACCACCAGCCGCAGGTTGCGCTCGATGAGCGTTTGCCGCACGGCGGTGTCCCCGGCGTCCAGACGGGCAATGGCCTTCGCCTCCTCCTCGCGCGAGAGCGGAGTGGGCAAGGTGTCGCTGCCGCCGATGTAGTGCACGCCCGGCGCACTGAGAAGTCCCCAACGCGCAAGTGCCGCAAAAAGCCGCTGCCGCAGCGCCCGCAGGTCACACATGCGCATCTCCTCCCTCCGCCGGCCAAAGCCCCTGATAGCCGCCGTCGCCGAACAGCTGCGGCGCAAGCGCAATGCGCAGCGTGCCCAGCGCCCTGCCGTCAAGCTCCACCTCCGGGCAGACAAAGGTGCGCAGCATGCCGCAGGGCTGTCCCACAGAGGAAAAGCCTTGCAAGGAAAACTCCTTGTCAGCGCTTGGCAGAACTGGTCTGAGCGCACTTTCACCGATCACGGGAAGGCCGCGCCCGGTGTCCGGGTCGGTGAGCGTGTTGCCGCTGTCGCGCAGCAGTGTGAGCGTGACGGCGCTGCCGTGATTTTTCAGCGTCACACGCACAAGGCTTTCGCCATCGTGCCGTGCACCGCCGCGCAGCACAACGCCGAGCGCCACATAGCACAGCCCCGCCGCAGCGAAAAAGACGCCCCACGGCAACTGCGCCGTCAGCACTCCGCGAGCCAGCCGTTCCACACTGCCCAGCGCTGCGCCCAGCAGCAGCACGCCGCCGCCCAGCGCGCAGCTCAGCGCGGCGAACAGCGCCGTCAGCTTTGCCGCGCGCCCCGTGCCCGCAAACGCCGCTGCGCCGACAAGCGGCAGCAGCAACAACGCCCCTGCCGCCCCCAGTGAGAGCGCCAGGTTGGCCACGGTGCCCGCCGCCCCCAGCGCTGCCGCCAACCACAGTCTTCGCGTCGGCTGCTGCCGCCCGGCAAGTCGCTGCGTCACGCGCAGCAGCAGATAGTCCGTCAGCAGGTCGAACGCCGCTGCAAGATCCCAATAGACCACCATGTTTTCCTCACCTCTTGTCCGCAAGGATAGCACGCCGCGCGCGAAAAAGTACACGAAAAACGGCATTGACATCGCCGTCGCACGCTTGATAAAATACGCTTACATTTTTCAGCAGGATAAGGAGGGGCCATCATGGATCTTCAACAACTGAGAGGGCAGCAGCTTGCCGCGCTCGCTGCGCACGGTGCGCTGGCCGTGGGCGACCTTGTGGATGCGGGCATCTGCCCCACCTGCTTCGACCGCGCGCACGGACACGTTCTCTACGGCGACCCGGCGGGCAAAATGCTCTACGAGGATGATGCGCTGGAGTGCTTCCTCGCCGGAAATCCCCGTGCGCCAGGGCACACCATCGTCTCAAGCAAGGTGCACTACAAGGACATGCTTGCCATGCCCGATGCGCTGTGTGCGCGGATGTTTGTGTTTGCACGGCACGCGATGTGTGCGCTGCGGGAGATCTATGGCGCGGAGAGTGTGTATCTTTGCACGATGTGCGACGGGCCGATGAATCACCTCCACCTCCAGCTCATCCCCCGCTACGCTTATGAGAAACGCGGCTCAAAAAACTTTGTCAAGCCGCGCATGGACTACTGCGAGGACGCAGAAAAGTTAGCGCAGCTGCATGAGATGCTAAAAAGCGAGGAAGCGCAGTCTGTGTAAAGTGAAACCGCCTGACATCTGTCAGGCGGTTTTTTCTGACGCAAAATGAGAAATAGGACTTTACAGAAAGAAACATTTGTTCTATAATAAACATAGTTTTCGCATGAAGGCAGAAAGGAGGCCGCCCATGGCCGGAAGACCTGTTACCTGCTGCTTCACGGGACACCGCCCGGCAAGCCTCCCGTGGGGCACGGATGAGACGGACCCGCGCTGCATCGCGCTGCGCGAGCGTATCAGCGGCGCGGCAGAAAGCGCCATCGAGCTTGGCGCGCGGCATTTCATCTGCGGCATGGCAGAGGGCTGCGACATGTATTTCTGCGAGGAAATCATCCGGCTGCGGCGGCGCTACCCGCACATCACGCTGGAGGCCGCGATTCCCTGCCTGACGCAAAGCGACGGCTGGAGCGCGGCGCAGCGGCTGCGCTACCGTTCGCTTCTGGCGCAGTGCGACATGGAAACGCTGGTTCAGGAGGACTATACGCCCGGCTGCATGCACCGGCGCAACCGCTACATGGTCGATCACGCCGCTCTGCTGATCGCCGTGCACAACGGGCTGCCCGGCGGAACGCGCAGCACTGTTGAATACGCCATGCGCCGCGGCGTGAGCATCGTGGATATTCCGCTTGAGACGTAAAAAAGGAAGCTCCGCGAGAGCTTCCTTTTTCCGTTCAGATGGTTTTCAGCACATCCAGCTGTTCAAGGGCGACACTGCCGCCGGAGACAAGGAAGCACACCTTATCCGCGCGGTGCACGGGCAGCAGCCCCTGCAGCACTGCGCCCATGCCGATGGCGCTGGATGCCTCACAGAGGAGCTTGCCCTCGGTGAGCAGCAGCTTCCACGCGCGCAGAAGGTACGCGTCCTCCACGTCGGCAAAGGCATCGACGTTCTCCTGTACATAAGGGAAGCATTTGTCGCCGGGCGTCTGCGCCACCAGCGCGTCTGCGATGGACTTGTGCTGCTCCACCGTGACGGGCTTTCCGGCGCGCAGGCTGGCGGTGTAGCGCGGCAGGGCGGCAGGCTCAGCGCCGAACACCTTCACGCGCGGCGCAAGCGCCTTCATCGCCGTGGACACGCCGCCGATCAGCCCTCCCCCGCTGACGGGGACGACCAGCGCATCGAGCTTGGGGCACTGCGCGGCAATCTCCAGCGCAATGGTGCCCTGCCCGGCCATCACATCCTCGTCGTTGAAGGGCGGCACCATGGTCGCGCCGCGCTCGGCGCACAGCGCCTCAGCCACGCGGAAGCGCTCCGCCGTCTCGCACAGCACCACCTCAGCGCCCAGCGCGCGGATGTTGTCCTGCTTGACCTGCGGCGCGGTGCGCGGCATGACGATGGTCGCCTTTGCGCCCAGCAGCTTCGCCGCGTAGGCGATGCCGCGCCCGTGGTTCCCGGACGAGGCCGCCACGACGCCGCGTGAAAGCTGTTCAGGCGAGAGCAGCAGCGCCTTGTTCATCGCGCCGCGCAGCTTAAATGCGCCGGTGATCTGCATGCACTCGGCCTTAACATACACCTCGCAGCCCAGTGCCTCGTCCAGCGCGGGCAGACGCAGCAGCGGCGTTTCAAAAATATAGGGAGCGATGCGCGCGTGCGCGGCGCGCACGGTGTCGAGCGTAAGGGACATGAAAACTCCTCCTTTTTACTTGTGCAGCAGGGGCGAGAGCGGCTTATAGATCAAAAAGCACAGCAGCACGTCCAGCGCGCCCTTTAAGAGCGTGAACGGCGCGTTGAACACCACAAGGCACTCCAAAAGCCCATTCACGCCCGGACGGATGGCCTGATACAGAGAGAGCAGCGCCTCGAGCGGAAAGCCGATGGCCATATAGGCGGGATAGGTGATGAAATAGTTGATGGGGATGCTGGCAAGCGCCATGCACACCGCGCCCAGCACGCTCGCCGTGAGCGCGCCGCGGCGATTTTTATGCCGACGGTAGAAAAATCCGGCGGGCATCACAAAGCACGCGCCCATCAGGAAATTTCCCATCTCGCCCACGCCGCCGGAATAGGACGTTGTGAGCTTGAAGAGGTTTTTGATCAGGCACACCGCGCCGCCATACACCGGCCCCAGGCTGAACGACGCCAGAAGCGCCGGAAGCTCGGAAAAGTCGAGACGGACAAAGTCGGGAATGAGGAAGGGAATGGGGATCTCGATCAGCTGCAATACGGTTGCCACGGCGGAAAGGATGGCCGTGACGGTGATACGGTGGGCGCTGTGCTTGGACATAAAAAGAACTCCTTTGCGGAAAATCTCCCCGGAAAGCCATTGCCTTCCAAGGTGCATGACGCAAAGGAGCGCGTGGGCGCGTGCAGCACATCTTCTCTCCTCCGGACTGTGACCGTCGGTACCGGAATCTCACCGGTTCGTGCAGCGCAGACGCGCCGCTTGCGGACTATACCGCCGGTGGGGACTTTCACCCCGCCTCGAAGACAAAATATTCCGTTGGTAACTTTACTATAGCATGCGGGTGCGCGCTTGTCAATTGTTTTTCAGCCACGCGCCCGGCGGCGCGTGCGGTTGACTTTTCCCGGCGTTTCCATTATAATTGTAGCTGTGGAATATTGGCTTTGGAAGTGAGCCGAGATGGAGATCAAAATATATACGAAAGAACGTATCCCGGAGGTGCTTCAATTTGAGCGCGACCTGCGCGCTGAGGAGCACTTCTGGGGCGGGAGATCGACGAAGCGTACATCGCCGCTGTGACGGCAAGCTTTGAAACCCCGGCTTTCGCCGATTCCCTGTCCCTGCTTGCGTACATGGACGGCAAGGTGGTTGGCAGGATCGACTCCACGATGATCTGCAGCCACTTTGACGGTTCCGTGAAGGTATATCTCGACTGGATCTGCGTCGTCAAAAGCTATCGCCACCTGGGCGTTGCACAGGCGCTGATGGAAGCGCTGCGCGCAGAGCTCAAGGCACTCGGCGCGGACACCCTCATCGGCCTGATCGCCGCCAACGGGGAGGAGCAGCGCTTCTACCGAAGTCTGCCGAATGCCCTGATCAGAGACGAGGGGGTCTGGATCGACCTGTAGAAAGGGGACTTTCCCGATATTCCATCTGGATTTTTTGCCGAACTGTGCTATAATGCACAGTGACGGCTTTTTGACCGCAAGGGTCAGGAATCTTTCCCGACGAGCGAAAACGGTGTGGAGGCGAATGCGTCGATATGATCTATAAAAACCTTTCCGGTGTTGCACGACTGCCGCTGAGCGAGCAGGTGTACCGCACTCTTGTCGACTCCATTGCCGACGGGACCATTGCTCCTGGAACCGAGCTGAAGGAGCAGCACCTTGCCAAGCAGATGAATGTCAGCGCCACGCCGGTGCGAGAGGCCATCCGCCGCCTGGCAAGCGATGGCCTCGTTGAGATCGTCCCATATCGCGGCGCGGTCGTGCGCACACTGAACCAGCAGGAAATCTCCGAGGCTTACGCCTGCCGCGAGGCGCTGGAGCGTCTGGCGGTAGCGGAATGCATAGAGCATCTGGAGGAGCGCGACATCCAAAACCTTTACGAACTGATCGAGTGCTACCATGATGCGGACAACTCTGCCGACATCTCCGCTCTGAGCCAGCAGTTTGACGCTTATCTTTACAGCCTCTCCAACAACCAGACCCTCCGCAACCTTCTCGACATGCTCAACGGCATCATCAGCCGCGACCGCAAATACTCCTCCATCAACAGTGAGCGGCGGCAGGCCATCTATCAGGAGCACAAGGCCATCATCCGCGCCATGGAGGCGCGCGACATCCCGGCGGCGCAGGACGCCATCTCTTCCCATATCCACAACGGCAGAAAATTTATCGAGCAGAAGGGGTAACGGCCGCCCGGCTCTTCCCCTTCCCTCTCTTTTCGATCTCAGAAGTCATCGGAACTCAGCCAGACGGCCTTTAGGCCGCCTGACACAAGAAAACACCCGCCGTAAAAGGCAAATTTTGCACGGGGACTTTGTTGCGGCGGCTTGACATACGACAAGTATGCCTGCGCCGCCGCGTCGCGTCACCGCACAAACTTTGCTCTTTTCCGGTGCGAAGCAGTTTTACCAAAGAATGTTCGAGATGAAATCGGCTGAAAAAAGCATCGCATGCTGACGCATGCGATGCTTTTTTCGGTCGTATTTCAGCCGGACAGGCACAGGTAAAACCATATGTTTTCTTATATCAGGCGGCCTTTGCTTCCTTTTTTTGACATTTTTCACAAATCAGGCAGCATCAAATTGTGCATTTCACAGAAATGCACCGCGCGAAAAAAATAGGGGTTGACTTCTCAAATATTTTCTATAGAATATTTTATATAGGGAGCGGTCAGACCTCCCCACATCTATTGAGCTCAAATAGAATCATTCTACAGGAAAGGAAGAATCATGGAAAATATTTACATGTCACGCGGCGCAAGCAAGGTGGTCAACACCTGCGCAAAGGTCCGTTCCGGCGAGCAGGTGCTGATCGTCACCGAGCTGTCCCGTCTGAGCATCGCCAATGCCCTGGCAACGGAGGTATACCGCGTCGGTGCCGAGCCGGTGGTGTGCATCATGGAACCGCGCACGCAGGACGGCGAGGAGCCGCCCAAAAATATCGCTGCTGCCATGAAGGCCAGCGACGTGTTCCTCAGCGTTGTCGGAAAGTCCATCACGCACACCCGCGCCGTCAAGGATGCGATCGCTGCGGGCTCACGCGGGCTGGTACTCACACACTTCACCGAAGAGATGATGATCCACGGCGGGATCGAGGGCGACTTCGAGGAAGCCAAACGCGTATGCGTCGCCATGTCGCAGAACATGGCAGGTGCCGAGAAGATCGTGCTCACCTCCCCCAGCGGCACGCATCTTGAGTACTCCGCCAGGGGCCGCCGCGGCAACAGCCTCTACTGTATGGTTGAGCCCGGCCAGTTTTCCACGCTTCCCACGGTGGAGGCCAACGTGTCGCCCCTGGAGGGCACGGCCAACGGCGTGATCGTGGCGGACGGCTCGATCCCGTACATCGGCATCGGCGTTTTGGAAGAGCCTGTGACGCTGAAGGTAGAAAACGGCAGAATCGTCGACATCTCCGGCGGTTATCAGGCAAAGATGCTTGCTGACAACCTCGCCTCCAAGAATGATCCCAACGTTTATAACATCGCCGAGCACGGCGTGGGGCTGAACCCCAAGTGTCACTTCTGCGGCTTCATGCTGGAGGACGAAGGCGTGTTTGGCACCTGCCACATCGGCATCGGCACCAGCATCACCCTGGGCGGAACGGTAAAGGCCGCCTGTCATTACGATGTGATTATGAAAAACGGCACCATCGTTGCCGACGGCAAGGTGCTGATGGAAAACGGCGTGCCGAAGGTCTGATCGCTTTCGCAAACCTGAAAAACAGAAAATACAGAAGGGAGAACTATCATGTTAGAAATCAGCTTTAATGTGTACTACACCATCGCGCTGGCTATTCTCGTTTTGATGCTGGGCGACGTGATCAAAAAGCATGTCTACGTGTTGCGCAAGTTCTGCATCCCCACCCCTGTTGTCGGCGGCGTTCTCTTTGCTCTGCTGATCACGGTGCTCAACCTCTCCGGCTCCTGCTCCGTGTCTCTTGACAGCTCCTTCAATGAATTTTTCAGTCTCCTGTTCTACGCCGGTGTCGGCTACACTGCCAGCTGGAAGCTGCTGAAAAAGGGCGGGCCTCAGGTCATCTTGTTCCTGCTGCTCTCGAGCATTCTGGTCGCCCTGCAAAACGGCCTCGGCATTGCCATCTGCAAGCTGATGGACATCGACCCGCTCATCGGCCTTGCCTGCGGCTCCATCCCGATGGTCGGCGGCAACGGTACCGCCGCTGCCTGGGGACCGTCGCTGGAGAGCGCCGGCCTTGAAGCCGGTACCACCATCGCCACTGCGGCTGCAACCTTTGGCCTTGTCGCCGGCGCGCTGCTCGGCGGCCCGGTCGGCCGCTACCTCATCGAGCACAACCACCTCAAGCCCAGTCCCGAAACACAGAACATGAAGTTCGGCAACGACGAGGAAAAGGTTCCCGTGGACGAAAAGCGCATGACCGCCGCTGCCTACCAGATCCTTATCACCATCGGTCTTGGCACGCTGGTCTCCTCCCTGCTGGAAAAGACGGGCATTGACTTCCCCGCCTCCGTCGGCGCTATGACAGCTGCGGCCATTCTCCGCAACATTGCCGACCACACCGACAAGCTCGACCTCAAGCTCCCTGAGCTGAATATGATCTCCAACATCTCTTTGCTGGTGTTCCTCGCGCTGTCGATGATGACGATGAAGCTCTGGAAGTTGATCGACCTGGCGCTTCCCATGCTGGTGATCCTGCTGGCACAGATGTTGCTCATGGCGATCTTTGCGATTTTCGTCACCTACCGCTTTATGGGCAAGAACTTCGATGCCGCCGTAATGAGCGTCGGTCAGGTCGGCTTCGGTCTCGGTGCCGTCCCGACCGCTATGGCGAACATGCAGGTGATCGACTCGAAGTATGGCTCCTCTCCCAGCGCGTTCTTCATCGTCCCGCTGGTTGGCAGCCTCTTTATCAATCTGGTGAACTCCGCACTGATCACGCTGTTTTTGAACTTCATCTAACCTCTCCTCTATTCACAGGAAAACCGGACAGCCCGCACGGCTGCCCGGTTTTCCTCAGTGTATCAAAAAGCCTCACAGAGTTACGCGTCTACAGACGCAAAATAAGTTCCATCGTTTTTTCCGCCGTCTGCGCGTCGGAAAAAACTCTTCTCAGCCCGCTTTCCGTGCTCGCGCGCAGCGCGAGTGCGCTGCGGCGGGCTGCAAGCCTTCTCAAAAAAAGCGGTGCCAGCCGGTTTTTTGACAGTCTCGAAAATGGCAGACACGAAAGTGCCTGCCATTTTTTCTTTCAAGCATTTTTGTCCGGATGGGCTTTCGTTTATTCCGCTGTCAGCTCCTGCTCGTGCACACATTCGCTTTTGATGCGCCCGACGAGAAATTGCAGCGCATCCACCACATGCGGGCGGATGTCGCCGCCGATGAGCACATACATGATGTCATCTCCCACGCGGAGCGCACCCTCATTGAGCCACACGCGCACATAGAAAATACCGGGCAGACGATATGTTTCGGCGACGGCCGCGTCAACTGCCCCGGCGTCGTAGGAAAACAGCATCCCTGTCACGCGTGTGGAATCCACGCCCTCGCGCACCTGCGCGCGCGCCGTTTCGCGCACCACACCGTTGTGCGTG
>CAYPLM010000069.1:0-8939 GCA_964411575.1 uncultured Oscillibacter sp.
GGATAGTCGAACTTGGGCTTGCCGATCTCGGCGACCATGCGGTTGATGAGCTCGACCTGCTTCTGGTTTTCGTTGTGCGCAAGCTCGATGGCGCGGAACATGGTGTCGTTGTCGACCTCGTTGGCTCCGGCCTCGATCATGACGACCTTCTTGCCGGTGGAGACGACGGTAACGTCAAGGTCGCTGACCTTGCGCTGCTCGCTGGTGGGATTGAGCACGAGCTCGCCGTTGACAAGGCCCACCTTCAGCGCGCCCACGGGCCCGTTCCAGGGAATGTCGGAGATGGCGAGGGCGGCAGAGGTGCCGATGAGGGCGGCGATCTCGGGCGAGCAGTCGTGATCGACGCTCATAACGGTGGCCATAATGGCCACGTCGTTGCGGAAATCATAGGGGAAGAGGGGACGGATGGGGCGGTCGATGACACGGGCGGTCAGGATGCCCTTCTCGCCGGGACGGCCCTCGCGACGGTTGAAGCTGCCGGGGATGCGGCCGACGGAGTACATCTTCTCCTCGAAGTCGACGCTCAGGGGGAAGAAGTCGATGCCGTCGCGCGGGCGGGGGGCGGCGGTGGCGGTGACGAGCACGCGCGTGTCGCCGTAGCCGACCATGACGGCGGCGTTGGCCAGCTCAGCCAGCTTGCCCACCTCCAGCGTGAGGGGACGGCCGGCCAGCTCCATTTCGTACTTGTGGTAGCCGGGGAACTGACGCTTGGTGATGATGGTTGACATAACGTTTCTCCTTTCGTGGTGGGAGCCGCCTGTCCAACCCTTTAGCACTTGATCTCAGGCGCGGCGCGGCTGCCGTCCGTGCGCAAGATCAACTGCTAAAATGCGGGCTGCGACCCCCGTTTTCTGTTTTTTCAGCGTGATTTTTCGGGCGCAAGATAGGAAAAGACGCGGGGAAAGAGCCTTCTTCCCCCGCGCATATGATCCTTACTTGCGGATGCCGAGCTTGGCGATGATGGCACGATAACGCTCGATGTCCTTCTTCATGAGGTAGTCGAGCAGGCTGCGGCGCTTACCGATCATCTTGTACAGGCCGCGACGGCTGTGGTTGTCGTGCGCGTGCACCTTGAGGTGCTCGGTGAGCTGGTTGATACGCTCGGTGAGAATAGCGATCTGGACTTCGGGAGAGCCGGTGTCGGTCTCATGGGTGCGGTTCGCCTCGATGATGGCGGTCTTCTGGTCTTTGAGCATCATGGAATGGTTCCACCTTTCAAAAATATGTCCTCCGCTCTGAGTGATGGGCCGGTGAAGCTGCCGCAAAACTAAGCGCGGGGCGTGCACACTCGCGTGCTTAGGCATCATATCACAGGTTCTGCCCGTTGTAAAGCAGAATTTTGAGATTTCGGCGAAATTTCTTCGCTTTTTTCGAAAAATGAAAGGTGGAGCGGCGCGTACCGCTCCACCTTTCAGGAAAGGAGACGAACAAATGAAAGGAACAAAAGCTCGCTTACTTCTTGAGCTTGCTGAAGTGCTCCTTGGTGAGCTTGAAGACCACCGGGCTGAGCATCAGCACGGCAATGAGGTTGGGCAGCGCCATGAGGCCGTTGAGGGTGTCGGCGATGGCCCAGGCGAGGTCGAGCTTCATCACGGTACCGACGACCATGAAGATGCAGAAGATGATCTGATAGGGGAGGATCGCCTTGGTGCCGAGCAGATACTCGATGGAGCGCGCGCCGTAGAGCGCCCAGGTGAGCACGGTGGAGTAGGCGAACAGGGTCAGCGCAACGGCCACGAGCACAGTGGCGATGGCGGGATCGTAGATCGCCTTGAGGCCGTTGATGGTGAGGGTGGCACCGATGTCTTTGCCGTACTCGATGCCGTTGACGCCATTGCCGCACAGGACGATGAACGCGGTGAGCGAGCAGATGACGATGGTGTCAGCGAACACCTCGAACATACCGAACATACCCTGCTTGACGGGATCGTCCACGTCAGCGGCAGCGTGCGCGATGGGAGCGGAGCCAAGGCCGGCCTCGTTGGAGAACACACCGCGGCCAACGCCCTTCTTGATGGCCGTCATGATGGTCACGCCGACCAGACCGCCGGAGATCGCCTCGGGGTTGAACGCGCCCTTGATGATGGCGCCGAACACCACGGGAACCTGATCGAGGTTGAACACCACCACGCCGAGACCGGCAATGATGTAGAGGATGGCCATCACGGGCACCAGCAGCTCGCACACCTGGCCGATGCGCTTGATGCCGCCGATGAGGATGATCGCCGCGAGAACCGCGAGGATGATGCCGATGGTCAGCTTGGCAGCGAACACGTTGACGTCGGGGCTGAAGATCTGGATCGCCTCGGTGACGGTGGCGGCGATGGTGTTAACCTGCGTCATGTTGCCAATGCCGAAGGCGGCGAGAGCGGCGAACGCGCAGAACACGGTGCCCAACCACGCCCACTTCTTACCAAGGCCGTTTTTGATGTAGTACATCGGGCCGCCGACCCAGTCGCCCTTGCTGTTGCGCTCACGATAGTGAACAGCGAGGGTGACTTCGGAGAACTTGGTGGCCATGCCCACCAGCGCGGAGACCCACATCCAGAACACTGCGCCCGGGCCGCCGATGGCGATCGCGCCGGAAACGCCGGCGATATTGCCCGTGCCGACGGAGGCCGCCAGCGCCGTGCACATGGCCTGGAACGGGGTGACAGAGCCTTCCTTCGCCTCGGTCTTCTGGAATGCCTTGCCGATGGTGTTCTTCCACCAGTAGCCAAACTTTGCGAACTGCTTGAAGCCGATGCCGATGCTCATGATAAGACCGGTACCGACGATCAGCGCCATCATGGGCAGCCCCCATACCACGCCGTTTATCGCGTCGTTGACATTAGAGATCACATTTACGATGCCGTCCATACAACTCTCTCCTCAATTTACGAATTATGAAATACCACTTGTAAATATTTCATGAATACAGCGTAACAGATTCCAAATGAAATTGCAACAGGGAATCGCTCGGTTTTTTTGAGTTTTGGCGTTTGGACGATTTTCACCCCCATTTTTTTGTGCACTTTGACTGCACTGACCGGACGTTTTTCCTCTTGACATGCCGCAGCGCGCGTGATAAGCTAACTGTACTAACACAGATAACACACTTTGGAGGTGCCCTATGTTCCCCATCCTCTTTCTTCTGCTCAGCGCGGTGTGCGCAGCGGTGCTGCTGGGTGCGGCGTTTCTGCTGCTGACGCTGCGGCAATGAGCCACTGTTTTTTGTGAAGGGAGCGTTCTTATGTTCACTCTGAATTACCGCGACGCCCGCCCGCTGTACGAGCAGGTGCGCGACGGTCTGCGCCGCATGATCGCCACCGGCGCGCTGGCCGACGGGGAAAAGCTGCCGAGCGTGCGTGCGCTGGCCGCGCAGCTTGCCATCAACCCCAACACCATCCAACGCGCGTACAACGAGCTGGAGGCGGAGGGCTGCATCTGCTCGGTGCCGGGCAAGGGCAGCTTTGCCGTGCGCGACGAAAAAAACGACGCCCGGCGTCTCGAGCTGATGCAGCAGGCGCGCGGCGTGCTGACCGAGCTGCATCTTCTGGGCGTTTCACGCGAGGAACTGGAAAAACTGATAGAGGAGGTAGAAACCGTATGATCGAACTGAAAAACGTGACCAAACGCTTCGGCACGTTCGCCGCGCTCGACGGCCTCAGCCTCACCGTGCCGCGCGGCGCGGTGTACGGGCTGGTGGGGCCCAACGGCGCGGGCAAATCCACCGCCCTGCGCTGCATCACCGGCGTTTACCGGCAGGACGCGGGCGAGGTAACGGTGGACGGCGCACCGGTGTGGGAAGCGCCGGCTGTCAAGGCGCGCGTGGTCTCCATCCCCGACGACTGGTACTACTTTATGCCTGCCACGCTGCGCGATATGATGAAATTTTACCGCGGCTTTTACCCCGCGTTCAACCTGCCGCGCTACGAAAAGCTGCACGAGGTGTTCGACCTGGACGAGCGTCAGCCGCTGCGGCGCATGAGCAAGGGCATGCAGAAGCAGGCGGCGTTCTGGCTGGCGATGAGCTGCATGCCGGAGTACCTGGTGCTCGACGAGCCGGTGGACGGGCTTGACCCGGTGATGCGCCGGCAGGTGTGGAGCCTTATTTTGCAGGATGTGGCCGAGCGCGGCATGACGGTGCTCGTCTCCAGCCACAACCTGCGCGAGCTGGAGGACGTGTGCGACCATGTGGGCATCATGAACCACGGCAAAATTCTCCTTGAGCGCAGCCTCAGCGACCTGCAGGAAAACACCGTCAAGCTGCAGATCGTCTTTCGCGGCGAGCCGGTGCTGCCGGAGGGACTTCCCGTGCTGCACCAGAGCAACCTTGGCCGCGTGTTCACCATCATCCTGCGCGGGAACGCCGCGCAGCTCGAGCAGCGCCTGGCCGCGCTGGATCCGGTTTATATGGAATCCGTTCCCCTCACGCTGGAGGAAATTTTCATCTATGAATTGGGAGGTGCCGACTATGCCGTGCGTGACATCGTCCTTTAACCGCACTCTGTTCCGCAAAAATCTCTCGCGCTTCTGGCCGCTGTGGTTCGGCTATTCGCTGGTGTGGCTTCTGCTGCTGCCGGTGTACCTTCTCACCGAGCTGAACTACGGCGACCGCCTCAGCTTCGTCGCCGACAACGTCCTCAGCATTTCCACCGTCGGCGGCGTGCTGATGCCGCTGGTGTTCGGCATCTTCTTTGCGATGGCCGAGTTTTCATATCTGACCAATCCGCGCGCCACACAGGGCTGTCACGCCATGCCCATCCGGCGTGAGGGGCTTTTTCTGACAGGCTATCTCTCCGGCCTTTTCTGCATGCTCTCCACGCTGGTCGTGTGCTATCTGCTGGCGGGGCTCGCCTGCGCGCTGTTCGGCGTGCTGCATCTGCGCGCGCTGCTTTTAGGCTTCGCCGCGGCGGCGCTGGCGGTGGTGTTTTTCTACTCGTTCGGCGTGTTCTGCATGGTGTTCACGGGGCAGATCCTTGCCGCACCGGTGTTTTACGGCGTTTTGAACGTGCTGGTGGTGGGCATGGAGTGGCTGGTGCGCCAGTTCGCGGGCAACTTCCTCTTCGGGTACTATGAAAACGGCGATGTGCTGCTTGCGCCGCTTTCCCCCGTGGTGCAGCTTTTCAGGAAGCTCAGCCCTGAGATCTCCTACGCGTCTGCACGCGGCGATGTGACATACTCCGACTTCGAGTGCGGCATCGAGGGCTTCGGCTGGCTGGTCGGCTATGCCGTGGCGGGGCTGGTGCTGGCGGCGCTGGCGCTGTACGTTTATAAAACGCGCAAAAGCGAAGCCACGGGCGAGACCGTTGCCATCCCCTGGGCGCGCCCGCTCTTTAAATACGGCGTGGCGTTCTGCGCGGCGTTCTCGCTGGGCGAGCTGCTGTACTACCTGCTCTTCGGCATCAACCTCACCGCCGGGGAATATTCGCTGCCCGGCACGCTGGTGTGCATGGTGCTCGCAGGGCTTCTTGGCTACTTCGGCGCGGAGATGCTGCTGCGCAAAAGCCTTCGTGTGTGGCGCACGGGGCGCGTGGGCGCGGCCGTGTTCACCGCCGCGCTGCTGCTCATCGGCGTGGGCATGGCAAGCGACCTCACGGGGTATGAAACGCGCGTGCCCGACGCGGACGGGGTGAAGTGCGTTTCCGTCCACATCAGTAGCGACGGCGAATATACCTCCGGCACGTTCTACGACCCCGACACCATCCGCCTCGCCATCGCCGCCCACCGCGCCATCGCAGAAAACAAGGAGCGCTGGCTTGACAGCGGCACGCGCTATACCGTGCCGCAGGAGAACAGAAGCGACGAGAGCGACGCCTCGCTTCGCGTGAACTATACGCTCGAAAGCGGCCTCACCCTCACGCGCTACTATCGCTATGGCCGGGTGTATGCAAGGGAGCTTTCCGACCCCACTTCGCCCGCCGCCGCGCTGACGGCGCTGCTCAACGCCGACGAGGTGGTGCGCGACGACCTGCTGTTCTATCGGGAGGACGAGGTCACCATCACCGGCGGCGAGTGGAGATACAACAATTATGAGGAAAAGCTGGGCGAAACGCAGGACAGCGGCGTGTTCACCGCCGAGCAGGCGCAGCAGATCTATGCCGCCGTCAAGCGCGACATCGCCCTTGGCCACGCCGCGCAGCGCAGCCTCTTCTACGACTACGAGGCGGAGGGTGCTGACAAGGAGAAAATCTTCAGGCTCGAACTTTACGGCGTGCGTGTCCGCGCGCAGGACGAGGCGCTCACCGCCGCCACCACGGCCGTTATCTACGGCAACGGCACCGTGGAAGAGATCGTGTACACCGCGAACGACAGCGCCAACGCGTATTGCAGCATCAACGTCACGCCGTATCTGCGCGAAACGCTCGCCGCCGTATCTGCGTGCACCGGCATCCATGCGCGCTGAGCACTCCCGCCGCCGCGTGTGGCTTGTGCGGACGGTCATCGCGCTGCTGCTGCTCACCATCGGCGTTGAGCTGTTGCTTGTGCTGCGGCGGTGCGAAGCGCCGGGCGCGGACATCCCCGTGCCCGACTATGTGACGCAGGACTTTCTGACGCGCAATCCCTTCTCGCGCCCCGGCACGCCGCTTCAAACCGTCGACGGCGTGGTCGTCCACTATGTCGGCAACCCCGGCACCTCCGCCGCGGCCAACCGCAGCTACTTTGCAAACCTCGCCCTCACGCACGAGACCTATGCCAGCGCGCACTTCGTCGTAGGACTGGAGGGCGAGATCATCCAGTGCGTACCGCTCAGTGAGATCGCCTACTGTACGTCCCGGGCCAACGACCACACCCTCTCCATCGAGGTCTGCCACCCGGACGAAACGGGCGCGTTCTCCCCGGGAACGCTCGACAGCCTGACCACGCTCACCGCCTGGCTGTGTGACGCCTTCGCGCTGGAAACAAGCGCCGTCATTCGCCACTATGACGTCACGGGCAAGCTCTGTCCCCTCTACTACGTCGAGCACAGCAACGCGTGGGACGCGCTGCTCGCCGCCGTGGACGCCAAACGGGAATAAGAAAAAACCGGCCACAAGCCGGTTTTTTCTTTCAGTCTGTCAAAGAACTCACGTCATTCCGAGTAAGTTTCGCACACTGACGTGGGAATCCGTACTCCCGGTGCCAGAATGATTCGGAAACGCAAGAGAAAAGAACGGATTGCCACACCAGTGACATCGGTCACTGGTTCGCAATGACGCCTTTTTGACGCACTATAAGAAAAAACCGGCCACAAGCCGGTTTTTTCTTTCTCTTTATCCCAAAAGGGTCCAATCCTGCGCAGATTCGTCCCAGTACATTTCGCTCAGTTCGGGGCTTTCGCTCATGCGCAGAATGTCCTTCATGCCCCAGATGACGTTCATACGCGCAAATTCCTCGCGCGTCACCCAGAAAACGTTCCCCTCGCGGCTGCTGCACAGCTCGCCGGAGAACTTCTCCGCGCGGTACACCGCCACGAGATAACGGCTGCCGTCCTCCTGCTCCCAATCCTTGATGCCGCAGAGCACCGGGTGCTCGATGGTCAGCCCCGTCTCCTCACGCATTTCACGGATCACAGCCTCCTGCATCGACTCGCCGCGCTCCACGTGTCCGCCGGGAAACACGATGCCCTTGCCCACCTTGTCCTCCACCAGAAGCCGCTTGCCGTCGCAGAGAATGCACACGTTCCCCAGCTCGATTGCCGACAGTCTGCTCATTCCGTTTCCCTTCTTTCTGTAACGTATCGTTCCTATTATACCCCCTCTGCGTAAAAAGTCAAGGAAAAAGGTTCTTCACCGGAAGAACCTTTTTCCTTTATTTTAATAAGTATGCGCCCTCGGCGCGCGGCTTGGCAAGGATGGGCACAAGCTTTGTCGCGTGCGCGCCCAGCGCCGCTTCCAGTGCGGGAATATCTGCCTCCGTCGTCTCCACATAGACACGGTCGAACACCTCGGCCAGAAGCGCCGTATTCTGTCCGCGGCACTCGTCCGCACCGGTGAGCACCGTCTCCGCGTCAAGCTGCACGGACAGCACCACCTCTTCCGGCACGGCGGCGCGCAGCTCGGCGGCAAGAAGTGAAAGCGCCTCCTCCTTGCTCATCGTGCGCGCGGACTCGTCGATGTTGCTGATGCGGTTGCCCGCCTGCGGGGGGTAGCCAAACTCGTCGAATAGCAGCTCGTCAAATCCCATGGCCGCGCAGTCGGCGGCGATGGTGCACAGATACGCGCGCGCCTTTTCTTTTTCGGGCGCGAGGTAACAGGTGCTGTTGTGGTCATACCAGCGCTTGCCAGGCTTGTTCAGCTGCAAAATGGCAGTGTTGGCGCGGTCGATGTTGCTGAAGGTGCTGTCGTGCAGGGCGGTAATGCGCGCCACGGCGTAATACTCCGACGCGGCAGCCAGCGCGATCGTGCTGCTGGCCTCACGGTCGCCCACGGAGACCTTTTCAAACACCGCGTCATCCATGCCGGAGGCGGCAAGATATACCCTTCCCTCGTCATCCTTCACACGCACAGCCACGGCGTTCTGCCCGTCCAGCGCGCCCGTCCAGCCGCCGCCGGGCGGCAGCTCACGGATCTGCGGAACGAAGGCAGGCTCGGGCTCAGGCTCAGGCTCGGGCTCGATCACCACGTCCAGCGGCGGATCGTCCTCGGGCTCAGGCGCAGGCTCCGGCGGCTGCGGCTGCCCCCAGGGCAGCACGATGTGCCACGCGCCGTCGGCCTCCACCACCAGATAGCGCTGCGCCGTGAACAACAGCGCCGCCACAAAAAGCAGCAGAATGGACGCGACGATCAGCAGCACCTTGCCGGTGCTGCGCCGTCCGCGATAGCTGTGATAGCCTCTGTTTGCCAGCTGTGCCGCCCCCTTTCGTCCGCTGCGTGCGTTATCCCTCGATGGCGTCGAGCAGGCCGACGCGGCGCGCGTGCCGCCCGCCCTCGAACGCAGTGGCGAGGAACACATCCACAATGCGCTCGGCCATGTTT
>CAYPLM010000070.1:0-8873 GCA_964411575.1 uncultured Oscillibacter sp.
ATCTTCAAGTATGCCTTCACGGCCAACGCCATCATCGGCGGCGGCTTCGGCTATGCCATCAAGACGGCCATCTCCCAGGGTGCCAAGCGCGGCCTGTTCTCCAACGAGGCCGGTATGGGCTCCACCCCGCACGCTCACGCCCTCGCCAACGTCAAGACCCCGCATGATCAGGGCGTTGTGGCCATGATCGGTGTGTTCATCGACACCTTCGTCGTCCTCACCCTCAACGCGCTCGTCGTCATCTCCACCCTGTATACCGAGGGCGGCCCCCTGCATGAATTCGGCGCGGCTGCGGCCAGCACTACGCTCAGCAAGTCCAACCTCGCCCAGACCGCGTTCGGCGTTGTCTTCGGCGAGAGCTTCGGCGCCATGTTCGTGGCGATCTGCCTGTTCTTCTTTGCCTTCTCCACCATCCTTGGCTGGAACCTCTTCGGCAAGGTCAACATGGCCTACCTCTTCGGCAAGAAGAGCACCACCATCTACACTGTCATCGCGCTGGTGTTCATCTTCCTCGGCACCCTTGCCTCCAACGACCTCGTCTGGGAGCTGAGCGACATGTTCAACCAGCTCATGGTCATCCCCAACGCCATCGCGCTCTTCGCCCTCACCGGCATGGTCGTGGGCATGACCAAGGGCGTGAACAAGAGCGGCAAAAAGTAAATTCTCCTCTCCTCACACATAGTTGACAAAAGGCTGCGTCTTATCGTAAGATGCAGCCTTTTGTCATTGTGTATTGTACGCGCTTCACTTTATTTTCCGATGAGGGCGCGTTTTTTTGGCAAGGGGAGGTACATCACTGCCAGCACCGCCGTCAGCAGCACCGGGAAGCCGAGCAGGTGGCTGCCCCAGTGCGTTTCAAACCACACCAGCGGCGTGCCCTCCGGTGCCCAGTTGAGGAACATGAAGTTCAGCTCCAGCGCGTGATCCAGAAGCCCGATGGGCACGGCCAGCACGCACAAAAGTGCAAGGCTTTTCGGAATGGTGCGCCAGTCGCGCCGCAGCTCGCCCGAGGTAAGCAGCAGCAGCGGGAACAGCGCCAGAAGATAGTGTATGCTCGTGCTGTGCAGGTACATGAAGTTGCCCACCGGCAACGGCTGCCATGTGGGGGTGAGCAGCGCGGCCAGAGCGCCGGGCAGACACGCCGCATACAGAAAATTTGCCAGCGTGTGCGACGGGCGCAGCACATATACCACGATCAGGAAAATGTTGATGCTGCAAAGGTGCAGCGGCAGATAATCGGGCAGCCAGTTGCCGCCGATGAGAAGGCACGCGTGTTTGAACAGCTCGTCCGCCAGTAACAGCACGGCCATCAGACGCAGCACGCCCCTGCGCCGCGCGGCGCTCTGCCGCCGGTACCACAGGCACGCCGCCGCGGCCAGCAGCACGAATAGTCCCAGCGAGGCAAGGTGCGTCGCCCCAAACAGCGCAAAGCCCTGCCCGTCGGGAATGGTCTCCACCGTGTCAAGAAAGTATTGCATTCCAATCACCACCGCTTTCAGCATAGCACGCCTCCCGCGCCCCGCGCAAGCACCTTTCGCGAAATTAAGAAAGATTTAATTGAACCGATAGAAAAGGCTTACGGTATTTTCACAGGGCAGCCATTCTCTCCCTTGTCGAATGTGTGCGGCTATGCTAAAATGTAGAAAACGAAAGGGACAAAAGAAAGGAGGCGCGGGACATGCTGCATATTCTCATGGGGCGCGCGGGCAGCGGAAAATCCGCGCGCGTGCTGCGCGAGCTGGCGCGTCTGGGTGACACCTCGCGTCAGATACTGCTTGTGCCCGAGCACGCCTCGCACATGGCGGAGGTGGACGTTTGCCGCGCGTGCGGCGACAGCGCCGGACGGCACGCCGAGGTGCTCACGTTCAAGCTGCTTGCCACGCGGGTGCTGAGCATCGTGGGCGGAGCGGCGGACGTGACGCTCGACAACGGCGGAAAGCTTCTGACGATGCAGCGCACGTTACAGGAGCTTGCGCCGTATCTCACGGTGTATCGCCGTCCGTCGGCGCGCGCTGCGTTTTTGGAGAGCCTGCTTGCCCTGATGGAGGAGCTGCAGGCCTATGCCGTCACGCCCGAAACGCTCAGTGAGCGTGTGGCGCAGCTGACGGGGGAGAGCGGCGACAAGCTGCGCGACGTGGCGCTGCTCTACGGGCAGTACCTTACCAACCTCTGCGCCGACGGGCGCGACGCGCGTGACCGGCTGGAAAAGCTGGAGGAGGGCCTGGCCGCCTCAGGCTATGCCGACGGCAAGGACGTGTTTTTAGACGGCTTTTCCTATTTTACCGGGCGCGAGCTGAATATCCTGCGCATCCTGCTGCGCCGGGCGCGCAGCGTCACCGTCACGCTGCTCGGCGACGGCAGCGCGCTGTTTGCCGAAAGCCTGCGCGTGCGCGGGCAGCTGGAGCGCCTTGCTGCCGACGTGGGCACGCCCTGCTAGACGGAGCTTTTGCCCTTGGGCGAGGCGGACACGGCGCTTGCCCATATCGAGCGGAACTTTTTCACCGGCGGCAGCGCCTGGACGGGCGAGAGCGGCACGGTGCAGCTGTGCGAGGCGGGCACCGCGCTGCACGAGGTGGAGTGGGTCGCCTCTGAGATCATGCGCCTTGTGCGCACGCAGGGCCTGCGCTGGCGCGACATCACCGTGGCGGCGCGCGTGCTTGACGATTACGAGCCCACTGTGCGCACGGTGTTTGCGCGCTGGGGCATCCCGCTGTATTGCAGCCGCCGGGCGGACATCCTCTGCGAGCCGGTGGTCACGCTGCTGCTGGGCGCGCTGGACGCGGTGTGCGGCGGCTTTTCCTACGAAGAGATGTTCCGCTGCCTCAAAACCACCCTTGCCGGGCTCACGGCGGAGGAGTGCGACGTGCTGGAAAATTATGTGCTCAAATGGAGCATCCATGGCACGATGTGGGTGCGCGAAAACGACTGGACGGCGCATCCCGAGGGCTACGGCGTGGAGTGGCGCGACGAGCACCGCGCACAGCTTGCACGCGTCAACGCGGCGCGGCGCACTGTGCAGCGCAGCTTTGCCCCGCTGTATGAGGGGCTGAAGGGCGAGAGCTCTGCGCGCAGCAAGGTGGACTCACTCTATCGCTGGCTTGAGCGTATCGGCCTTCCCGATACGCTCGAGCAGCAGACGCAGCAGTGCTTCCGTGCGGGTGACGTGCAGCGCGCGGAGGAGCTGGCGCAGCTTTGGAACATCCTCTGCGGCGTGTTCGACCAGTTTGTCTCCATTCTCGGTGACAAGCTGCTGGGGGCGGAGGAGTTCGCGCGGCTCATGCGCCTTGTGCTCACGCAGTATAGCGTGGGCACCATCCCCGCCGCGCTCGACCGCGTGAGCCTGTGTGAGCTGACGCGGAACGACCGGCACACCGTGGGCGCGCTGTTCCTTCTCGGTGCGAACGACACGGTGCTGCCCGCGCCCGGCACGCCCTCCGGCATCCTCAAGGACGAGGATCGCATGGCGCTCGAGGCGCTGGACATTTGCCTTGCGCCCTATGGCACGGCGCAGTTTTCCCTGGAAATCCAGAACATTTACGCCGCGCTTGCGCAGCCTGCGCGCATGCTCACCGTCAGCTATCCGCGCCTTGACGCGTCGGGTGCGGAGCTGCGGCCGTCGTTCGTGGTGGGGCGTATTGCCTCGCTCTGTCCCCAAGCGCGCTTTGTCCGCGAGGACGGGGACAGAAGCTACCGCCTTGCCTCCCGCACGGCGGCGCTGGAGTACGCCGGGGAGCAGCCGGACGGCGCGGCGTGGCAGTATTTTGCGCGAGACACGGCCAACGCGCCGGTGCTTGCAGCCATGCACGCGGCGGCGCAGTACACGCGCGGCTCGCTCTCCCGCGCGGCGGTGCGCACGCTCTACGGGGAGCGCGTCACGCTCTCCGCGTCCCGGTTGGACAAGGCGCGCTCGTGCCACTTTGCCTACTTCATGCGCTACGGGCTGCGCGCAAAGGAACGCACGACGGCCTCATTCGATGCGCCGATGACCGGCAGCTTTGTGCACGACGTGCTCGACCACACGCTGCGTGCCGCACGCGGACACGGCGGGCTCAAGGCGCTCTCCCGCGAGCAGCTGCATGCCCTTGCGCGCGAGGCCGTGGACGAATATGTGCGTGCCGAGCTGGGCGATCTGGAGGAGAAGCCCGCGCGCTTCCGCTATCTGTTCCGTCGGCTGTGCGAGTCGGTGTACCGCATGCTCGACGACGTGGTGGACGAGCTGCGCGTGTCGGATTTCGAGCCGCTGGCGTTCGAGCTGGCCTTCGGCGAGGACGGACAGCTGCCGGCCATCACCATTCGCGAGGGCGGGGGCGAGCTGGCGCTTGTGGGCAAGGTCGACCGCGTGGACGGCTGGGTGCACGAGGGCAGGCTGTATCTGCGCGTGGTGGACTACAAAACCGGGCGCAAGAGCTTTGACCTTGCTGAGATCCGCTATGGACTGGGCTTGCAGCTTCTGCTCTACCTCGACGCGCTCGAGCAGAAGGGCGAGGCGCTGTTTGGCCGCGAGATCGTCCCGGCAGGCGTGCTCTACACCCCTGTGCGTGAGCCGCTTTTGTCGCTTCCGAGGGACATTGCGCCCGAAAAGCTGCGCGAGGCTATGCAAAAGCAGCTGCGCCGCAGCGGCATGCTGCTCGGCGACCCGGCGGTGCTGCAGGCCATGGAGCACGACGCGCTGCGCGAGCCGTGCTACCTGCCCGTCACGGTCAAACGCGGCAAGGACGGCGCGGTGTCGCTGGGCGAGTCGGTGACGTCGCTTGAGCGGCTGGGGCGGCTGGGAAAGTACGCCGAGCTTCAGCTGCGCAGCGTGGCGCGTGAGCTGCGCGAGGGCGACATCGACGCCGACCCCTATGCTCGCAGCGAGCAGGAGACCTACTGCCGCTTCTGCGAGTTCGCCCCCGCGTGCCATTTTGAAAACGGCCGCGGGCGCGACCGCATCGAATACATCCGCGCCACAAAGGCCGAGGAATTCTGGCAGCACATCGACGCTGCTGTGGAGGGAGGAGACAGTCATGGCTGAGGAGCTTACGCTGGAACAACGCGCTGCGGTGGATGACCGCGGGCGCAGCCTTCTCGTGTCTGCGGCGGCGGGCTCGGGCAAGACAAAGGTGCTTGTCGAGAGGCTCTTTTCGTATGTAGAGCGCGACGGTGCGCAGCTGGACGACTTCCTCGTCATCACCTACACGCGCGCGGCGGCGGCGGAGCTGCGCGGCAAGATCGCCCGCGAGCTCACCCGCCGCATGCAGAACGACCCCACCGACCTGCGCTTGCAGCGTCAGCTGCTGCGGGTATATCGCGCGGACATCAAGACGGTGGACGCTTTCTGCACGGCGCTGCTGCGCGAGAACTGCCATCTGCTCGGCGAGGATGCCGCCGGACGCATGCTGCGTCCGGACTTCCGCGTGCTGGACGAGCAGGAGGCGAAGCTGCTGAAAAACCGTGTGCTGGGCGAGGCGCTCGAGCGCTTTTATGCTGCCATCACGCCCGGCAGCGGCGCAGAGCTGCTGACGGAAACGCTGGGCGCGGGGCGGGGCGACGACTCGCTTGAGCAGCTGGTGCTGGAGCTGCACGCAAAGCTGCAGGCGCAAAGCCGCCCGGAGGAGTGGCTGACGCAGCAGGAGGCGTTCTGGCGCGCCCTGCCCGCGCGGCTGGAGGACACGCCCTACGGCGCGCTGCTGCTGGACGAGGTGCGCGGCAAGACTGTGGCGTGGCGCGACGCGCTGCACCGTGCCTGCGCGCAGATGGCGGAAAACGAGGCGCTGTGCACAAAATACGCGCCTGCGTTCGAGCAGGTGGCCTCCCAGCTTTCCGCGCTGGCCGACGCGCAGAGTTGGGAGACGCTGCGGGAGACGGAGGTGGTGTTTCCGCGTCTGGGCGCGGTGAAGGACGCCGACGGCGGCGCGCTCAAGCAGCGCATGAAAACCATGTGGGAGCAGTGCCGCGACGAGATGAAAAAGCTTTCCGCGCTGACAGGCGTTTCTCCGCAGGAGGCGATGGACGAGCTGCGCGCCATGGCACCGTCGATGCTGGCACTGCTGGCGCTCACGCGGGACTTTTTCGATGCCTACCAAACGGAAAAGCGGCGGCGCAACGCGGCGGACTTTTCCGACCAGGAGCACGAGGCCATTCGCCTTCTGCTCGACGCACACGGCACGCCCACGCCACTGGCCGTGTCGGTCTCAGCACGCTACCGGGAGATCATGGTCGATGAGTATCAGGACACCAATCAGGTGCAGAACGATATCTTCCGCGCCATTTCCCACGAGGGGAAAAACCTCTTCACCGTCGGCGACGTCAAGCAGAGCATCTACCGCTTCCGCCTGGCCGACCCCACCATTTTTCTTGACCACTACCGGCGCTATCCGTCTGCCGCGCAGGCAGGGGAGGGAGAGGCTGCCAAGCTGCTGCTCACGCGCAATTTCCGCTCGCGCACGCAGGTGCTCGAGGCGACCAACTTCATCTTCCGCAATATCCTCTCGCGCCGGATGGGCGAGCTGGACTACGGCGAGGAGGAAAGCCTGCACCCCGGCGCGCTGTACTACCCCGACGACTCGGAAAACCGCTGCTGCGCCGAACTGCATGTGCTCGACATTGGGCCGGAGGAGGACGAGACGCGCCGCTCCGCTGCCGAGTGCGAGGCGGATTTCCTCGCCGACTATGTGCGCCGTCTGCTCGACGGTGGCTTTCCCGTGCACGACGGCGCGGGTGGCACGCGGCAGGCGCGCGAGGAGGACGTGGTGCTGCTGCTGCGCGCGCCGGGGGCGCGGCTCGCCGGGCTGCGTCGCGCCTTCGCCCAGCGGGGGCTTTCGCTGGCGGCGGAGGAGTCGGGCGCGTTTTATGAGACGATGGAGATTTCCGTCGCCTTTGCGCTTCTGCAGATCATCGACAATCCCCGGCAGGATGTGCCGCTGCTTGCGGCGCTGCGCTCGCCTGTGTTCGGCTTTTCGCCCGACCGGCTGGCGCAGCTGCGCGCGGCGGCGCGGCAGGGGGACTTTTACGACGCGCTGCTTGCCGACGGCGGCGAGGACGTGCGTGCCTTCCTCGAAACACTCTCCGTGCTGCGGCAGGATGCACAGCGCATGAGCGTGCACGAGCTTTTGTTCGCGCTCTACGACTACTGCCATCTGCCGGCCATTTTCGGTGCGATGCAGAACGGACGCGAGCGGCGTGAGAACCTGATGGCGTTCGCACAGCTTGCCAAAGAGCAGGAAAAGCAGGGCGTGCGCGGCGTGTTTGCGTTCACGTCGCAGCTGCGCGCGCTGCTCGAGGAGGGCACTGCGCCCGTCCCCGCAGCGGTACGAAGCGCCGAAGGCGTGCGGGTGATGAGCATCCACAAGTCCAAGGGGCTTGAATTTCCTATCGTCATCGTGTGCGACCTCGCCAGGGGCTGGAACAACATGGACTTCCAAAGCTCTGTGCTGGTGCACCCTACGCTGGGGCTCGGCCCCACATTCGTCGACCATACGCGCCGCATCCGCTACCCCAGCATCGCGCGCTCGGCGCTGGAGCTTGCGCTCCGGCGTGAAGCCAAGGCCGAGGAGCTGCGGCTTTTGTATGTGGCCATGACGCGCGCGCAGGAAAAGCTGGTGCTGGTGCAAACGCGCCGGGGCACGGCGAAAAAGCTTGCAAAGCTGCTGCCCGACGCGGGCTGCCCGGCGCTTCCCGAGGCGGTGGAGCGCTGCGGCTGCATGGGAGACTGGCTGCTGCTGCCCACGCTGCTGCGGCCCGAGGCGGGGGCGCTGCGCGCGCTGGCTGGAGCGGACGAGGAGGGGCTCGCCTCCTGCGGCGATCACCCCTGGCACATCGAAACGCATGACGCTGCCGACTTCCGCCCGAGCGGGCCGGTGCAGCAGGCGCAGCAGCAGCGGCGAGACGAGCTGCCGCTTGACACGCAGGCGCTGGAATTTGCCTACCCGCACGCAGCGGCCGCCGCGCTGCCGGCAAAGCTCACGGCCACGCAGCTCAAAGGGCGTGCTGCCGACGCGGAGATCGCCGAGAACGCCGAGCTTCCGCCGCGCCTTCGCAGCATGGAGCGCCCGCGCTTTCTCGCGCAGACCGCGCCGCTCACCGGAGCCGAGCGCGGCACGGCCACGCACCTCGCCCTGCAATATCTCGACCTTGCCGCAGCGGGCGAGCTGACGCTGCGCGCCCAGCTTGACACGATGACCGCCCGCCGCCTTCTCACGCCCGAGCAGTCCGCTGCCGTGGACGTCTCCGCGCTCGACCGGCTGCTCAAAAGTCCGCTGGTCGCGCGCATCCGCAGGGCGCGGCGGGTGGAGCGGGAGTACCGCTTTTCGCTGCTGCTGCCCGCGCACGAGCTGCTTCCCGGCGCGCCGCAGGACGATGAGGTGCTGCTCCAGGGCGTGGCGGACCTCTTTTTCGAGGAGGACGGCGGCCTTGTGGTCGTCGACTTCAAAACCGACCGTGTGTTCGGCGCAGCGGTTGCCCGGCGCGCGGAGGAGTACCGTCCCCAGCTCGAGACCTACGCTCTCGCGCTTTCGCGCGTGCTGCAGCTCCCTGTGCGAGAGAGAGTGCTGTATTTTCTCACTGAGGGCAGCGAGGTCAGCGTCTGAGATGCCGAAAGACACCTGTAAACAAAAATCGCCGCGTGCGTTTGGGCAAGAGCCGTAAAACAGTGCTGCAGCATTGTGCCGAAATCGGCGAAGCAGTACAAGGCCGCATAGAGCTGATCGTGCCGTAACTGGCAAAGCGGCGCGGTGTGGCCGAGCAACTGAGAGCCGACAACGGAACGCTTGCAAGGCACAGGCAGAAGCTATCGTGAAGTTTGAACTGATTTATGATTGATACCGAGACCGCCCGGACAAAAATGTTCGGGCGTTTTTTGTGCAGATGGTAGATTTTTTCACATTTTTCTGATA
>CAYPLM010000071.1:0-8737 GCA_964411575.1 uncultured Oscillibacter sp.
ACAGCCAGACCGTCGAGAACAAGAAGCCCGTCATCTCCGCGGAGATCATCAACGCAGGCGAGAACCCGACACTTACTATGACCGTCAACGACAAGCCTGTCGAGGCGACCTATGCCGACGGCAAGCTCACCTACGTTCCTGCGGAGGATATGAGCGACGGCACGGTCAGCGTCACCGTCACCGTTAAGCGCGCGGACGGCAAGACCACCAGCAAGAGCTGGAGCTTCATCGTCGGCACGTCCCAGTTCCGGCTCTTCTTCGGCCAGCTGCACTCCCACACCCAGTATTCCGACGGTTCGGGCAAGCTGGAGGATGCGCTGAGCTATATGGAGAGCCTCCCGGAGAGCGCGAACGTCCAGTTCGTTTCCTTCACCGACCACTCCAACTACTTCGACGGCAGCAAGACTTCTGCCGGTACGGCCAACCCCGAGGGCGCGCTGTACAACATGAGCCTTGCCTCCACGGACAGCCAGAATCTGTGGAACAGCTATAAGAGCGCGGTCGCGGCGTTCAACAAAAAGAACGCGGGCAGCATGCTTGCCCTTGCGGGCTTTGAAATGACCTGGAGCGGCGGCCCCGGCCACATCAACACCTTCAATACCCCCGGTATCGTCTCCCGCAACAACACTACGCTCAACAGCAAGACCGACGATGCGGGTCTGAAGGCGTACTACGCGCTGCTCTCCCAGCCCGAGGGCGCGGACTCGATCAACCAGTTCAACCACCCCGGCACTACTTTCGGCAACTTTGTCGACTTTGCGTACTGGGATCCCGTCATCGACAGCCGCATGTACCTTGTTGAGGTGGGCAACGGCGAAGGCCAGATCGGTCAGGGCGGCTACTATCCCAGCTTCGAGCAGTACACCATGGCGCTCGACAAGGGATGGCATGTGGCACCCTCCATCAACCAGGACAACCACAAGGGTCGCTGGGGCAACGCCAACGATGGCCGCAACGTCATCCTTGCCGAAACGCTCAGCGAGGAGGGCATCTATGATGCCATTCGTGCCCTGCGCGTGTACGCCAGCGAGGACAAGAACCTTCAGCTCAGCTACACTGTCAACGATCAGCAGCTTGGCAGCACCATCAACGAAGTGCCCGAAAAGCTTGACGTGGCTGTCTCCGTCTACGATCCCGACAGCAGCGATTCCATCGCCAAGGTCGAGCTGGTCGTCAACACCGGCCTTGTCGCCCACACCTGGAGCAGCGCTGATGAGCTTGCCACCGGTATGCTCACCGCCACGCTCGCGCCCGATTACACCTATTACTACGTCCGCGTCACGCAGAGCGACGGCGACCTTGCCGTCACCGCGCCCGTGTGG
Source organism: uncultured Oscillibacter sp. (assembly GCA_964411575.1). Lineage (GTDB taxonomy): Bacteria > Bacillota > Clostridia > Oscillospirales > Oscillospiraceae > Hominicoprocola. Next base: position 1,323 of record CAYPLM010000071.1, read on the forward strand.
GTGGGCGAGAGCCTGAAGCTGGGCATCAACAACGTGACCTGCAGCACCGAGCTGCCCGTCACCGGCGAGGCGCTCACCATCTCCACCACGCTCTTCAACAGCGAGGTGGAGGATGCCGTGCTCACGTCCATGACCTATCGCGTTGGCGAAACGGTGCTCGGTACGGACACGACGGAAAAGACCCTCGCTGCCGGTACCACCACCACGGTGGACTTCACCTATGTGCCCACTGCGGCGCGCGTGATGACCGTCACCGTTGAGGCGATCATCAAGCAGGGTGACAAGCAGTACACCTTCACCAAGGACATCGAGCTCGACATCACCGACTCCAATGCCATCGTCTACCTTGGCATCGATGGTGCGCACTACAACGAGTATGTCGCCGGTAACTACAGCGATTCCATGGGTACCTTCTCCAACCTCGCTGCGGGCTATCAGGTGCAGACCGTGGTGCTGAGCACCAGTGACGAGCTGATCGCCGCCTGCGGCAATGAGAAGTTCGTTGCGCTGCTGCTCACCGCTCCCTCCCGCCGCCTTGAGGCTGCCAAGACCGACCCGAGGACGTATTCCGACGCAGAGCTCGCTGCTATCAAGGCGTTCAACGAGCGCGGCGGCGCGGTGATCCTTGCCGGCTGGTCCGACTACTATGAGACGTACGCCAGCTATCCCGCCGACAAGCACATGGCCGCCACGCAGAACGCCGTTCTGGAGGCGCTGGGCTCCTGCCTGCGCATCAGCGATGACGCGACGTATGATGACGAGCTCCACGGCAGCGATGGCAGTTACCGTCTCTACTTCAACACCTACAACTTCAATAACCCGCTCAACGAGGGCGTTGTGGTCGACGCGGCGCACAACTATGACCGCGCCTACACCGAGCTGTTCAGCCACTACGGCGGCGCGAGCATCTACACGGTGGATGGTACGCTGCCCGAGAGTGTGAGCCCCGTGGTCTACGGCCACGCCTCCACCTACTCCAAGGACTGCGACAACGACGGTCTGGGCGGCAGCAGCGTGCCCAAGTATGCCTATGCCGAGGGCGACGAACGCCTGATGGTCATGGCCACCGAGCAGCTTGACAGCAAGGGCCTGATCGTCGTTTCCGGTGCGGCCTTCCTCTCCAACTTCGAGCTGCAGTCCGGCAGCACCGGCCAGCTGGGTTATTCCAACTGCAAGATCGCGGAGAACCTTCTTAAAATGCTCAAGCCTGTTACCATCACCCCCATCGGCACGGTCAACAAGATCACCGAGTCGGGCTACAAGTTCACCATCGAGGGCGTGGTCACGGCCAACGCCTCCGGCTTCGATCCCGATACGGCCTTCTTTGACTGCACCTACGTGCAGGACAGCACCGGCGGTATCAATGTATTCCCGGTCGCCGGAAGCTACAAGATCGGCGATGTGGTGCGCATCGTCGGCACCACCTCCTCCTACCAGGGCGAGAACCAGCTCAACGTGACCTCCATCGAGATCATCGGCGAGAGCAGCGTTGAGCCCACTGCCGTTACCGCCGAGCAGGTCAACGACGGCAGCGTCACCGGCCTCCTTGTCACCGTGGAGGGCACGGCCACGCACATCGAGTACGCCAACGGCCTCGTGCAGACCATCATGGTGCGCGATGAGAACGGCGTTGAGACCCGCGTGTTCATCGACGGCTACATCACCACTGCCAAGGACGTTGAAAACCTCACCGAGGGCTGCCATGTTGTCGCCACCGGCCTTGCCTCCTACGACAACACCTTCGCGCTCGAGGACGGTACCTACTTTGCCCCGCGCATCCGCATCCGCAACCGTGCTGACGTGGTGTGCTCTGAGGAGACCAACGTTCGCCAGGCATACACTGTCACCTTCGTGACCAACGGCGGCACCATCCACTCCGGCATCATCCGCCACTACTTCCCCGGTGTGAGCGTCACGCTTCCCACCAACGTCACCCGCGAGGGCTTCACCTTCCTCGGCTGGTACACCGCTGAGGGCGTGCGCGTGACGGCCATCGGTGCCGGTGAGACCGGGCCGAAGACCTTCTACGCCTACTGGCAGGAGAATGTCACCGAACCCGTTGAGACCGAGCTTCCCTTCGTGGATGTGGACGAGAACGACTGGTTCTATGGCGATGTGAAGTATGTCTACGAAAACGGCCTGATGATTGGCACCGACACGCTGCACTTCTCTCCCGACGCCACGCTTGACCGTGCGCAGCTTGTCACCATCCTCTACCGCATGGCGGGCAAGCCCACTGGTGCGGCGGCCTGCGCCTTTGCTGACGTGAAGCGCGGCGAGTGGTACACCGACGCGGTGGATTGGGCGGTTGCAAACGGCATCGTCATGGGCTATGACAACGGACTGTTTGGCACGGCTGACCCCGTCACCCGCGAGCAGCTGGCCACCATGCTCTTCCGCTATGCGGTCTACTGCGGCATGGACTTCGTCACGCTGGCCGAGCATCTGGGCGGCTTTGCCGATACGGACGCGATCTCTCCCTATGCCGTGCCCGCGTTCAACTGGGCTGTCGGCGCAGGGCTGATCCGCGGCACGGATGACGACCGTCTCCTGCCCGGTGAGAACGCCTCCCGTGCGCAGATCGCAGCCATCATCCATCGTTACCTCAGCGCCCTCGAGGGCTGATCCCACGCAAAATGACGCCCCGTCGGATTTTCCGGCGGGGCGTCCGCATCCATAGAACTTCCGTGAAGGAGAACGCATGAAAGACAACATCAAGCTTTCGCGCCGCCGTGCGCTTGAGATCGGCTGTGCGGCGCTGCTGCTGGCGGTGCTGGTGGTCTGGGCGCTGCTGCTTGCCGCCACGGAGACCGAACGCGACGCCACTGCCGCGCGTAAGCGCAGCTTTGCCGTGGCGCGCGTGACCGACGTGCTCAAAGACAATGCCCAGACGCAGGACTGGACGGAGGGGCGGCGCATTGGAGAGCAGCTGCTCGAGGTGGAGGTGCTCACCGGCGAGTGGAAGGGCAGCGTGCTCGAAACGATCAACTACCTCACCATCTACACCAATGTCGACGCCTCGGAGGGGACGCGCATCATCGTGCGCATCGACCTTGACGACGACGGCGAGCCCTACGTCATCTCTGTGCCCAACTACGAGCGTGTGCCCATGCTGCTCGGGCTTCTGGCCGTGTTTGCAGGGCTTCTGGTGCTCATCGGGCGGCGCAAGGGCGTGATGGCGCTTTTGGGGCTTGCCTATACGCTGGCGGCGGTGTGGTATCTCCAGGTGCCCATGCTGCTGCGGGGGGCGGATCCGGTGCTGATCACCATCCTCATCGTCGCGCTCACCACGGCGGCGTCGCTGCTGCTTTTGACGGGCTGGAGCAAAAAGACGCTTTGCGCCGTGCTCGGCTGCGTGGGCGGCGTGGCGGCGGCGGGGCTGTTTGCCGCGCTGGCCGGGAGCGTTTCGCCGCTCAACGGCTTCAACATGGCCGAGGCGGAGGAGTTGGTGCTGCGCTCGCTCGACCGCGACATCCACATCAGCGGGCTTTTTGTCAGCGGCGTGCTCATCGCCTCGCTGGGCGCGGTGATGGACGTGGCAATGTCCATCTCCTCCTCCTGCTGGGAGCTGCGTGAGCTCAACCCGGCGCTTTCCCGCGCGGCGCTGTTCCGCTCGGGCATGAACATCGGACGCGACGCCATGGGAACCATGGCAAACACGCTCATCCTCGCCTTCGCCGGCTCCTCGCTCAACACGCTGCTGCTGCTTCAGGTGTACGACTATCCGGCCATTCAGGTGTTCAACACCGATGCCATTGCCATTGAGTTTATCCGTGGCGTGGCGGGCTCCATCGGCATCCTGCTCACCGTCCCGCTCGTCGCTTTTTTAAGCGCCCGCGTCATGGGGCCCACGCAGGAGCAGAAAAAGCCGGAAAGGGCAAAGAACAGTTGACAAAGCGTTAAGACTTCGTATAGAATGTCCGCAGAACACAACACCGAAGGAGGCGTTTGTCATCGAAACGTTTACTGCGCTCTACCGCCATGGCATGCAGTACGTCCGCGTCAGCGCAAAATGGCTGGCAGTGGCGCTGTGCGTGGGGCTGCCGGGCGGCGCGCTGGGCGCGCTGTTCCACCACGGTGTGGAGCTGGCCACGCGCCTGCGCACGCAAAACCCGTGGACGCTGTGGCTGCTGCCGCTGTGCGGCGTGGGCATCGCCCTGCTCTATCAGCTGCTGCACACGCAGGGGCTGGGCACCAACGCCATCATCGATGCGGTGCATCAGGGGCGGCGGCTGCCCGTGCGGCTCATCCCCGCCATTTTCGTGGGCACGGTGCTCACGCATCTTTGCGGCGGCAGTGCCGGGCGTGAGGGCGCGGCGCTGCAGATCGGCGGCGACCTGGGCGAGCATCTGGCGCAGCTTTTCCGCCTGGACGACAAGGACACGCGTATCGCCACGCTTTGCGGCATGAGCGCGCTGTTTTCGGCGCTGTTCGGCACGCCGCTGACGGCGGTATTCTTTGCGATGGAGGTGATCAGCGTGGGCGTGCTGTACTACGCCGCGCTGCTGCCCTGCCTCACGGCCTCACTGACGGCCTACGCCGTGGCCTCGCGGCTGTTCCACGTCGCGCCCACGCGCTTTTTCGTTTCCGTGCCCGCGCTCGATGCAATGGTGCTGGTGCGTGTGGCGGTGCTGGCGCTTGGCTGCGCCATGGTGAGTATCCTCTTCTGCGAGGCCATGCACCGCAGCGAGCAGCTGGCGGCGAGGCTGCTGCCCAACGTCTGCCTGCGTGCCTTCTGCGGCGGCTGCCTTGTGATCGTGCTGACGCTGGCGGTGGGCTGCCGCGACTATAACGGCGCAGGGATGGACGTGATCACTGCCGCGCTCTCCGGCACGGCAAAAGGCGAAGCATTTTTGCTTAAAATCGTCTTTACCGCCGTTACGCTGGGCTGCGGCTTCAAGGGCGGTGAGGTCATCCCCACGTTCTTCGTCGGCGCGGTTTTCGGCTGCACGGCGGCGGGCGTGCTGGCGCTTCCGGCGCCCTTTGCGGCGGCGGTGGGCATCGTGAGCCTCTTTTGCGGCGTGGTCAATTGCCCGGTAAGCTCCATCCTCCTGAGCATTGAGCTGTTCGGCGCGGAGGGGCTGGTGGCCTTCGCCGTGGCGTGCGCGGTGAGCTATGTGTTCTCCGGCTACCGCGGTCTGTACCACAGCCAGACCATCCTCTACTCCAAGCTGCGCGCCGAGTTTGTCAACCGGCATACGAAATAGGAGAAAAAATTGGAACAGATACGACCCCGGACAGCTGCCTGCCCGGGGTCATATTTGCAATGGCGGCCTGGAAGGCAAGGATGGCTTCTTTGTAATTGCCGTCGGTCAAAAACCGTGCGTCGAGGTCGAACAGGCAATGGCGGACAGTGCCAGAACAAGCAGCAGCGCGGCGAAACGCTTTGCGGGGGAACGGTGAGCGGTCATGTGGATTCCTTCTTTGCAGGGACAAAACCGAATAATCAAAGCACCTTCCGGGGAGACTGAGAAAAATTCCACTGGGAGGTGCTTTTTTGAGCGATTGGACGATGCTCTCCGCCGACGATGCGCTGGGGCTGCTGATCACGTCGGTGGTGAGCTACGCGGTGCTGTTCCTTTTGACGAAGCTGGTGGGCAATAAGCAGATTTCACAGATGACGATGTTCGACTATATCTCCGGCATTTCCATCGGCTCCATCGCCGCCGAAATGGCCAGCGAGCTGGAGTCGCCCCTGCGTCCGCTGCTGGCGATGGTGGTCTACGGCCTTTTGACGTGGGGCGTTGCGCTGTGGACAAGCAAGTCGCTTGCTGCGCGGCGGCTGTTCACGGGCAAACCGCTGGTGCTGCTCGACCGGGGCGTGCTCAGCCGCGAAAATCTCAAGCGCGCCCGGCTCGATCTCAACGAATTTCTCACGCTGTGCCGCGTGGGCGGGTGGTTTGACCCTTCGCAGCTGCAAACCGTCCTCTTTGAGCACAACGGAAACCTGAGCTTTCTGCCTAAGGAGGCGTACCGCCCTGCGCAGCCGGGTGACTGGCAGCTGCCCGTACAGCAGTCGCCGCTGCCGCAGCCGGTGGTGATGGACGGGCAGGCGCTGCCGCAAAACCTGAAGAAGCAGGGAAGGGACGAATCGTGGCTGAGTAAGCAGCTTGCTGCGCGCGGCTATGCGTCGGCGCGGCAGGTGCTGCTGGCGCTGTGCGCGGACGGCGAGCTGACAAGTGTGTGGGGGATGGGGGCGTGAGGGGTATAAATGCGCGGCGGCGCGGAACACTACCCTTACCAATTCAAAAGGAGGCGTTTTCTCTTGAAGAGATGCAAAAAGAAATGGACGCTGTGCGCGGCGCTGGCACTGCTTTTTCTGCTGACCACGCCGCACAGTGAGGCGGCGGGCAGCGCGCCCATTGCGCAGAACATCACGCTGCGCGCCTACCGCAACACCCCCTGCACCGCGACCTTCAAGGCGACGGATCGCAGCGGCCTCGGCCTTGCCTATGAGCTTGCCGAAGCACCACGCCACGGCATGGTGGCCATCGAGGCCGACGGTGCACACTTCACCTACACGCCTGCCCAGAACCGCACCGGCAGCGACAGCTTCACCTACGTTGCCGTGGACAGCACAGGCAGCAGCTCTCAGCCTGCCACCGTGCGTATCACGGTCGAGCGCCCGGACACCGCCGTCACCTATGCCGACATGGGCGGCAGCAGCGCCTGCACGGCGGCCATCGACCTTGCCGAGCAGGGCGTATTCGTGGGGCAATGCGTGGGCGGAGAATACTTTTTTGAGCCCACGCGTACGGTGACACGCGGGGAATTTGTTGCCATGGCGATGAAGGCGGCAGGTGAGCGCGCCGAGCAGACCGGTGTGACCGGCTTTTGCGACGACGCAGCCATCCCCACCTGGGCGAAGGGCTACGCCGCCGGGGCACTGCGCTGCGGGCTCATCCGGGGCGTAGGCACGGCGGAGGGCGCGGCCTTTGCCGCCGACGAGGCCATTACGCTCGGCGAGGCGGCTACGGTGCTCGACCGGCTGCTGAAGGTGACGGACGTTGATCTTGCCGACTACGGGGAAACGGACGCATGGAGCGCACAGGCGGCGGCCAACCTCATCTCCGTGAGCGTGCTGCCCAGCGGCAGCTTTTCCGGCGAGCGCCTTTCCCGCGCGCTCACGCGCGCCGAGGCGGCGGAGCTCCTTTCGGCGGCGATGACGCTCTCACAGAAAAAGAGCGGCGGTCTCCTCGCCCGGCTTCTGGGCTGACAGTCGCAAAATGCGCAAGGGAACGAGCTCCCTTGCGCATTTTTGGTAGGCTTTACTGCTTTTTGAAGGGCATTTGCCAGGCGTTGTGGTCGGTGTGGAGCAGGTGGTGGGACTTTTCGCCCAGCGGCGCGCCCAGATAGTCGCGGTAGAGCGCGGCAACGTCGGGGTTCTCATGCGAGAAGCGCACCGGCGCGGACTT
>CAYPLM010000072.1:0-8719 GCA_964411575.1 uncultured Oscillibacter sp.
ATATATATATATATATTGAGCGCGCTTGCCTGCCGCGCTCAAGTAAAACCAGCGTTCGCCCGCCGCTGAACCGTGTGGGCTCATGTATACGCTCTACCGTACTATTATACCACGCTCTTCACACAAAAGCAAGAATTCTTTCTACCATTACATACAAGATTTGTCATATTATTCACAATCGCCCGTCCTGCGCCATAAAAGCCACACACCCACCGCTTCTTTGACTTCAAATACCTCTTGCCCCATGACGCAGAAGGGAGTACCCGCAGTCAAAAAAGCCTCGCAGAGTTTCGCGTCCGCAGACACGAAATAAGTTCTGATCTTTTTTTCCGGCGACATGCGCGTCGGAAAAAACACTGCTCAGCCCGCAAACGTGCGAGTGTCAGCGAGTGCGCTGCGGCGGGCTGCAAGCCGCTTTTTGATGAGGCTTGCAAAAAAGCGTCATTGCGAAGTAAGTGACCGATGTCACTGGTGTGGCAATCCGCTCTTTTTCGCGCGTTTTCGAACCAATCCAGTGTGGGAAGTACGGATTCTCACGCCAGTGTACGAAGCTTGCTCGGAATAACGGGGGTTTTTGACACGCTGCTCAAAAAACGGCGCAAGCCGCTTTTTGATTTCAAATACCTCTTGCCCCATGACGCAGAAGGGAGTATAATAGAGTAAACAATGCAACAATGCAGAAATTACAGGAGAACCGGTATGGGACTTTTTTCCAAACAGAACATCCCCGATAAGGAGCCCGCGCCCGAGTTTATCACCGTCGGGCAGATCGTCAACACCCACGGTGTGCGCGGCGAGATGAAGGTGCAGCCCTGGGACGTGAGCGCCGAGCAGTTCTGCAAATTCAAAACGCTCTACATCGACGGCACGCCCGTGCGCCCCACCGCGCGGCGCGTGCAGGGCGAGATGGTGCTCATGACGCTGCCTACTGTGGAGACGATGGACGAGGCGGCGGCGATGAAAACAAAGCTTGTGGACATCCGCCGCAGCGAGGTGCGCCTGCCCAACGGACAGTATTTCGACGCCGAGCTTGTGGGCATGCATGTGTACGAATACTTCCCGCGCCGTTTCGTGGGAGTGGTGGAGGAGGTGCAGTCCTACCCTGCGCACAAGCTCTACAAAGTGCGCGGCGAGGAAAAGTGCTATCTCATCCCCGCCGTGGAGAATATCTTCATCGTCGACATCGACGAGCGCAAGCGCGAGATCTATGTGAACATGATGGAAGGGCTTGCGTGCGATGAGGATTGACATTTTGACGCTGTTTCCCGACGCGGTGGACGCGATGATGAACATCAGCATCCTCGGCCGAGCGCAGGAGCGCGGCTTCATCGCCATCCAGACCCACCAGATCCGGGACTTTACCACCAACAAGCAGATGCAGGTGGACGACTATCCCTACGGAGGCGGGCGCGGTGCGGTGATGCAGGCCGACCCGCTGTACCGCTGCTGGCAACATGTAGTGGACGAGCACGGCGCGGGGCGGACGATCTACCTCTCCCCCTGTGGGCGCACGTTCACGCAGGACGTAGCGCGCGAGCTGAAGGAGACGTACGACCACCTGATTTTGGTGTGCGGGCACTACGAGGGCGTGGACCAGCGCTTTCTCGACGAATGCGTGGACGAGGAGATCAGCATGGGCGACTTTGTGGTCACCGGCGGCGAGATCCCGGCCATGGCGCTGTGCGACGCGGTGTGCCGCATGGTACCGGGCGTGCTGCCGGGGGACGAGTGCTTCATGGATGAGTCACACTGGGACGGGCTTTTGGAGTACCCGCAGTTCTCCCGCCCCGCCGAGTGGCACGGGCGTGCCGTGCCCGAGGTGCTGCTCTCCGGCGACCACGGCAAGGTGGACGCGTGGCGCAAAAAGCAAAGCTATATCCGCACCATGCTCCGCCGCCCCGACATGTTTGCTCAATTTGATGAGAAAAAGCTCACCACCAAGGCCGAGCGCCGCCTCCTGCGCGAGGCAAAGGACGAGGCCGCCGCGCTGCGTGACGCGCAAAACTGACTTTCTCTACTCTCTGCCGCTCTGTCCTACGGGACAGGGCGGTTTTTTATCAAAAGGGGCTTGACAGCTGTATATAGACCGTATATACTCCAGATATACAGTTTTAACAGAGGTGACACTGTGCACATTCTCATCGACAACAAAAGTGGGACGCCGATTTACGACCAGATCTGCGCCCAGATCAAAAGCCAGATCCTCAGCGGCGCGTTACAGCCGGATGAGCTGCTGCCGTCGATCCGAGGGCTTGCCAAGGATCTTCGCATCAGCTTCATCACCACCAAGCGCGCCTACGAGGAGCTGGAAAAGGAAGGCTTTCTCTACACCGTGCCGGCCAAGGGCTGCTATGTGGCGCCGAAAAACACGGAGCTTCTGCGCGAGGAGAACCTCAAAAAAATCGAAGAACACCTCGACGAGATCGTCCACCTCGCCGCCGCCTGCAACCTCGGCAGGCAGGACATTCTGGACATGGTCAATTTCAGTATGGAGGAACCACGATGAACGCACTTGAGATCAAAGACCTGACAAAATCCTTCCCCGGCTTCACGCTCGACCACCTCAGCCTGACGCTGCCGAGCGGCTGCATCCTCGGGCTCATCGGCGAAAATGGCGCCGGAAAGAGCACCACCATCAAGCTCATCCTCGGCATGCTGCAGCAGGACGGCGGCAGCATCACCGTCCTCGGGCGCGACAACGGCGCGCAATGCGAGCTGACAAAGGAGGACGTGGGCGTAGTCATGGACGAGGTGGGCATCCCCGGTTGCCTGACCGCCGCACAGACAGGGCGCGTGATGCAGGGCATCTACCGCAACTGGGACAGCGACGAGTTTGAGCGTCTGGTGCGCCGCTTCGCCCTGCCGGAAAAGCGGCAGTTCAAGGACTATTCGCGCGGGATGAAGATGAAGCTGGGCATCGCTGTGGCGATGTCGCATCACAGCAAGCTCCTGCTGCTCGACGAGGCCACTTCGGGGCTCGACCCGGTGGTGCGCGACGAGGTGGTGGAACTGTTCAACGACTTCACGCGCGACGAGACGCACGCCATCCTCATCTCCTCCCACATCGTCAGCGACCTGGAAAAGCTGTGCGACTACATCGCCTTTCTGCACCGGGGCAAGCTGCTGCTGTGCGAGGAAAAAGACGTGCTGCTGTCGGAATACGGCCTTGTACACTGCACGGCCGAGGAGCTGCACGCACTGCCGCCGGAGGCCGTGCGCTACCAGAGGCAGAGCGCTTACGGCGCGCAGGCCATGGTGCGCCGCAGCGCTCTTCCCGCGCACATGCCCGTCAGCCCCGTCAGCATTGAGGAGCTTTTTGTATTTATGGTGAAGGGAGAAAACGAATGAAGGGACTTCTTTTGAAAGACTGGTACATGATGAAGGCGTACTGCCGGATGTACCCCGCCATCCTTGCGATTTTTCTGGCGATCTCGCTTTTTGGCGAGGAGGAGCTGTTTTTCGCGTTCTATCCCTGCATGCTCTGCGGGATGCTTCCCGTCAATCTCATCGCCTACGACGAGCAGAGCCGCTGGGCGCAGTACAGCGGCACGCTCCCCTGCACCAGGGCGCAGCTCGTGTCGGCAAAGTATCTGATCTGCCTGTTTACCCAGGGCGCAGTGCTGCTGCTCTCCGGCCTTGCCCACGGCGTCCGGATGGCGCTGCGCGGCGGCTTTGACGGCGGCGAGTACGCCTCCTTCCTGCTGGCGCTGCTTGCCGTGGCGGCGTTCACGTCGTCCGTCCCGCTGCCGTTTATCTTCAAGCTCGGCGTGGAAAAGGGGCGCGTCGCGTACTACCTGATGATCGGCGTTGTCTGCGCGCTGAGCGTAGCGGCGGGTGACATGCTCGCCGGCGGGCTTTCGTCCGTGCTGGGCGGCGCGGGACTGGTCGTGCTCGCGGTGGCCGCCGCGGCCGTCTACCTTCTCTCCTGGCGGCTTTCCATCAGCTTTTATCAGGCGCGCGAAACGGTGTAAGGCGGATTTGACAAACGCGATCGGATGGAGTATGCTGTCAGCAGAAGAGAACGATACACCTGCTTTTGGGGAGGAAGAAACGATGAAGCTTCTGCTGTTGCTCCTGCTGTTCCCGCTGGCTGTCCTCATAGAATTGCTGCGCATCAGCAAGTAAACAAAAGTCAACACGGACAGCTCCTGTTAAACACGGGAGCTGTTCTGCGTGTCAAAGAACCTCCGTCATTCCGAGCCAGTGCGCACACTGGTCACTTGATTCGCAATGACGCTTTTTTGACAGTCCCGACAGCTCCTGTGCTAACGCTGGAGCTGTTTTTTTGCCGCTTTGAGAGCAAAAAGAAAAGTTTGCCCAAAAAGCCTATTGACAAGCACGCAGGAACCCGTATAATGGATCTATTGTTGCAGAACACGCATTGCAGAACAATTATTTTAAAAAAGTGCGCCACTGCGCCCGCAGGGACACGCGCTTTCGCACAGAAGAAACCGCATGGACGTTGAAAGGAAGAAGAAACATGAAGAAAGAACTCGCCGTTCGTCTGCTGCTTGCCGCCGGAGTGCTGATGCTGCTCTCGGGCTGTCTCTTTGGTTTTACGCAGCAGTGGATTTATGCCGCGCTGGTTTGGGTCGGCGCATTTGGCTGCTTTGTTGCAGCTCTGAACTTCAAAAAATAGAAGCAGGACTCGTGAAAAGAACAGAAGGTGGGCTTACTTTTGGCTCATCCCTGCAAACCAAAGAAAGGATATCCTCATGAAAACACTTCACACCATCCGGAACGAATCCGGACGGATAGTGCCGCGCTTGTATGCGTCCAGATAGGTGGGAATCCATTCCCCAAGAGTCATGCCTTCACCACCTCCGGCAACTTCGTCGAGATCATACACACGTCCCGGTACAACGGAAACGTGGCAGCATCCGGGAAGTCCCGCTTGGCTTGCTCGAAATCCACGCCCAGTGGGATAACGGCAATGTCCGGCTTCTTTCGAAGATCGCGGGAGGAGAAGTACCACTTGCCGAAAATCTTGTGCATGCCCTTGTCGTGCATGCCCTTGGTGAAGTACTTGGTCAAGTAGTTGCAGGTCTGCTCGTAGTTCTCATCCAGCTCGACGCACTCAGAGAATCCTAATTTCCAGTCCGGCAAATTGAAAATCTGCTGACCTCTGTCCGTGTACATAAGCTTGCCGGTTTTCGCGCTCACAGCGGGAACGGCGCGCAGCTCTCCAAGGCAGAACAGGCCGTGAAAGTGAATTGCACCGTCCTTATGCAGCTCCGGTACAAGGACGTAAGAGAAGCCTTTGCGCTTGACCATGTTCTTCAAGAAGTCCAAGGTCTTGCGCTTGACGATCTCCGCATCATAGCGGTCGATCTTCTCCGGCGAAAGCGTCCAGGTGAAGAAATGCGTGAAGTGATTGCACAGGGCAATGTCCCGCACTGCTGCTCTTGCGCGGCACATGGCGCTTTCTTTGGAGCGCTCCTTGTCCTTCCCTTCTCCCTTCGGCGGCACGTCGTAGGAGCGCTCCCGCGCCTCCCAGCCGGGCGCGCGGAAGATGGGCGCATTGGACACTTGAAACACATCGTGCGACGGATACATTTTGACCCTCGCATTTGAAAAGACATCCACACTTGTAGCGGGACGAATGGACATTCTGTACACCTCCATGACACCGAATCGTTGGTTTTATGCCCCTGCGGGACAACTCCGGAAACTGCCTTTTGACACCAATTTGTTGTTATATCAAGTATAGGAGCACTGACACGGGGTGCTCCATCGCTGCGGCGGGACGGGGGTTCATCGCTGCGGCGGGGAGGGGCGCTTGTCGCGTCTCAGTTATCGACGCGTTTGCGCAACAAGCGCCCTTTGCGATGAAAGCGGCGCAGTGAGAGAATCGAACGTGGTGCACCGTCGCGGGCGGTACGGCTCAGTCATCGGAACGTTTCAGCAGCGACGGGAACAAGGTTGGCGCGGGATATCGCAAAACCAGTGTGCGCACTGGTTTTGCGATATCCCTTTGACGCCTGCGGGCGTGGGATATCTTCAATATAGCATGTGGCGCTTATAAAGTAGCTTCTGCCGCTATCTGTAAGCCCTACTATACTATCGTCAGCTGCTACCGTCAACAGAAAGATAATAAACGATTTCTAAAAACCGTTTACTTTCGTTAATATCAAGAGCTGCTGCTTGACTATCCGCTTCTGATAGTGTAAGATATCCACAGTCGCAGAAAGGAGCGTGCAGCATGGACGAAAAGAAGAACCTCATAGCCGAGGCATACAGCGAGGTTTCCAGCGTGAAGGACGCAATGCAGAAGGCAAGGGAGGTCGCGGACGATACTACCCTGTCAGACCGTGAGAAGCTGCGTCAGCTGCGTCAGCTCGTACAGGGACAGTATTCGACCTTCAAGAACTACTCCGAGCAGCGGGAGGCACGCAAGAAGGCCGTAGCGGCACGTTTGCAGCAAGCACGCAAGGACTGCGGCCTGACACAGAGGGACGTGGCCGAGCGTATCGGTGTCAATATGCTCACGCTCTCTGGCTACGAGACCGGCAAGAGCGAGGTGAACATAGAGGTAATCGTGCGGCTTGCCAAGGTCTACAACGTGCCTACGGATTACCTGCTCTGCGTGGACGATGAGCTATGAAAAGAAGCAGCCCCCGCGCCCAAAAAAGGGCGGCGCAGGAGCTGCTTTTTCTTTGCTCACGGAACATAAATGTTTCGTTTCGGGGAGTGAATATATTCACTCCGTATTCATTTTTGCGTCAGGACACAAAAAAACCCCGGAACCATTGAGATTCCGGGGTTTTTGAGTGTGGTGCGCGGTACAGGACTCGAACCTGTGACCCCATGCACGTCAAGCATGTGCTCTACCAGCTGAGCTAACCGCGCGAACCGAACATTGATATAATAGCACTCCCCTCTCCATTTGTCAACAGTTTTTTTGCAAAAGTGCAAAAATTTTTTCACTCGGCAAAATCGGATGGCAATTTTAAGCATACACCATGTGCGGCAAAAAGTAAAGATGCCAATCTGTAGAATTTTTGCGCTGATTTTTGGTTGGTTTTTTCCCGCGATGCCGCTTGTCAAAACGCGCGCAAGCCGCTATAATATGCCTGTTTTTATTTTGGATATGAAGAAAGAGGTGCTTTTCATGACGGTGAAGATCGGCTTTGACAACGACAAATATCTCTCCACGCAATCCGCTCACATCCGCGAGCGCATCGCCCAGTTCGGCGGCAAGCTGTACCTTGAGTTCGGCGGCAAGCTTTTTGACGACTTCCACGCTGCGCGCGTGCTGCCCGGCTTCCAGCCCGACAGCAAGATCCGCATGCTCCAGCAGCTGCGCGACGAGGTGGAGATCGTCATCGCGGTGAACGCGAACGACATTGAAAAGAACAAGATCCGCGGCGACCTGGGCATCGCCTACGACGACGACTGTCTGCGCCTGATCGACGCCTTCCACGCCATGGGGCTGTATGTCGGCAGCATTGTGGTCACGCAGTACAGCGGGCAGAACGCGGCGGATGCCTTTTTAAAGAAGCTCGACACGCTCGGCGTGCGGCACTTCTGCCACTACCCCATCGCCGGGTATCCCTCCGACGTGTCGCACATCGTCAGCGACGACGGCTTTGGCCGCAACGACTTTGTGGAGACCTCGCGCTCGCTGGTGGTGGTCACGGCGCCCGGCCCCGGCAGCGGCAAGATGGCCACCTGCCTCTCCCAGCTCTACCACGAGCACAAGCGCGGCGTAAAGGCCGGCTACGCCAAATTTGAGACCTTCCCCGTGTGGGATCTTCCGCTCAAGCATCCTGTCAACCTCGCCTACGAGGCCGCCACGGCCGACCTCAACGACGTGAACATGATCGACCCCTTCCACCTCGACGCCTATGGCGTGACCACCGTGAACTACAACCGCGACGTGGAGATCTTCCCCGTGCTGCGGGCAATGTTTGAAAAGATTCAGGGCGTGTGCCCCTACCAGTCTCCCACCGACATGGGTGTGAACATGATCAGCCGCTGCATCGTGGACGACGAGGCGTGCCGCGAGGCTTCGCGCCTTGAGATCCTGCGCCGCTACTATGCCGGCGAGGTCTCCCGCGCGCGCGGCGAGGCTGACGATGACCAGCTGCGCAAGCTGGAGCTGGTGATGCAGCAGGCAGGCGTGAGCAGCGACATCTGCCCCGCCGTGGCCGCGTCTCTGCACAAGGCGGCGGAGACGGGCAAGCCCGCCGGCGCGATGGTACTGCCTGACGGCCGCGTAGTCACAGGCAAGACCTCGTCGCTGCTGGGCGCGAGCGCGGCGCTGCTTTTGAACGCGCTCAAGGCCATGGGCGGCGTGAACGACAACTTTGACCTCATCTCCGCGCAGGTCATCGAGCCCATCTCCCGCCTGAAGACCGAAAACCTTGGCCACCGCAACCCCCGCCTGCACTCGGATGAGGTGCTCATCGCGCTTTGCATCTCGGCGCTGACCAACCCCGTGGCCGCGATGGCGCAGCAGCAGCTCGGCTCTCTGCGCGGCTGCGACGCGCACTTCTCCGTGATTCTCAGCGAGGAGGACGTAAAGCTCTACAAAAAGCTTGGCATCCACGTCACCTGTGAGCCGCGCTACGAGGTAAAAAAGCTCTACCATAAGTAAAAAGCGCAAAAGGCCGGGCTCTCTCGAGCCCGGCTCATCTTGTCAAAGAACCTCTGTCATTCCGGGCAAGTTTCGCATACTGGCTCGGGAATCCGTACTTCCCGCACCGGATAGGTTCGG
>CAYPLM010000073.1:0-8605 GCA_964411575.1 uncultured Oscillibacter sp.
CCCGTGGCTGCTGCCCACCATCCTCATCTGCTACTCCTATCGCACCTACTTCAACGCCGAGGACATCTGGTATGTGGGCAACGCCAACCTCTATTTCGCCGAAAACGTGCGTATCCTCATCGTCCTGGCCTACACGGTGGTCAAGCTGCCCTTCTCGCTGCGCATGATCAAAGCCGCCTTCTACGCCATAGACGACGAGTTGGAGGACGCTGCGCGCAACATGGGCGCAAGCCCACTGATGACCTTCCTGCGCGTGAAGCTGCCCATCATCCTGCCCAGCGTGCTGGCCGTGTTCGCGCTCAACTTCAACGCGCTTTTCACCGAGTACGACATGTCCGCCACCTTCGCCAGCTCCTACGGCACCACCTACGCCATGGTCATCCAGTCGATGTGCCGCGAGGAGGGGCTGTATGGCTACAACGTCAACGCCTCCGGTCGCCGCTGCGCGTCCACGGTGTTCATCATGCTCGTCTCGGGGCTGATTTTGTACCTTGTCTACGGCGTGGGTGCACGCGACTTGGGTGAACGCCTTGAGGCCAAGGAGCGCCGCTCCCGCCGCATTGCAAAGCTTACGGGCGTGTTCAAACGGAAAAAAGGAGCGGAAAACGCGTGATCAACACCATTGTTTTTGATATGGGCGGCGTGTTGCTGGACTTTCGCGCCGAGCTTTTTGCCCAGCGTCTGGGGCTCGACGGCGACGACTGCGCCCTTTTGCAGCAGCACCTGCTGCGCACCACCGACTGGGTGCGCCTTGACCGGGGCACCACCACCGAGGCCGCGGCCTATGCCCACGCCTGCGCCAAGCTGCCTGCGCGTCTGCATCCCGCCGTGGACTACATCCTCAACCACTGGGATCAGCCCATCGTCCCCATTCCGGGCACGGCGGAGGTGGTGCGCGAGCTGAAGGAGAAGGGCTATCGGCTCTACCTTCTCTCCAATGCCAGTCTGCGCCAGCATGACTACTGGCCGCGCGTGCCGGGGCAGGAGTATTTTGACGCCAAGCTCATCTCTGCCGATGTGCATCTGCTCAAGCCTGAGCGCGCCATCTATGAAGAACTGTTCCGCCGCTTCGGCCTTGTGCCCGAGGAGTGCCTGTTTGTCGACGACTTCCCGCCCAACATCGAGGCGTCGGAAAACGCCGGCATGCCCGGCATCGTCTTTCACGACGCGGCGCAGCTGCGCGAGGAGCTTGCCGCGCGCGGCATACTGTAAAGCAAAAGCGGGACGGACGTGTGTCCGCCCCGCCTTTGAGATAGTCAAAAAAACGGCGTAAGGCCGCTTTTTTGAGAAGGTTTGCAGCCCGCCGCAGCGCACTCGCTGACGCTCGCACGTTTGCGGGCTGAGCAGTGTTTTTTCCGACGTACATGCCGCCGGAAAAAACGATCAAACTGCTTTCGCGTCTGCGGACGCGAAACTCTGCGAGGCTTTTTTGACACACTGAAAAGCGGGACGGACGTGTGTCCGCCCCGCTTTTTGCGGTAATTTTGGAAAAGGAGCATTGTTATGCCTGTTTTTAAGCTCATCCCCGCCTGTAAGGACTACCTCTGGGGCGGACGGCGGCTCATGGATGAATATCAAAAGCCCTTCACCGGTGCGCGCCTTGCCGAAACGTGGGAGCTCAGCGCCCACCCTGACGGGCAGAGCGTCCTCGCGGGCGGAACGTTTGCCGGACAGACGCTGGGTGCCTTTCTCGCCGCCCACCCCGGCGCGCTGGGGACAAACGGCGGCAGCGAGCTTTCCGTCCTCATCAAGCTCATCGACGCGGCGGGCGACCTCTCCATTCAGGTGCACCCCGACGACGCCTACGCCCGCGCGCACGAGGGGCAAAACGGAAAGACGGAGCTCTGGTATGTGCTTGACGCCGCGCCGGGCGCGTTTGTGTACTGCGGTTTCACCCGTGACGTCACACGCGAGGAGCTGGCCGCGCGCATCGAGAACAACACCCTCCCCGAGGTGCTGCACCGCGTGGAGGTGAAGGCGGGCGACGCGGTGTTTATCCCCGCCGGGACGATCCATGCCATCTGCCGCGGCGTGCTCGTGGCCGAGGTGCAGCAAAGCTCCAACGTGACGTATCGCGTGTACGACTACGGCCGTGTGGGCGCGGACGGAAAGCCCCGCGCGCTGCACATCCCGCAGGCGCTGGCCGTCACGCGCCTCTCGCCCGGCGTGCCTACAGGCGATTTCGGCGCACATCTGGCGCAGTGCGGGCATTTTACGGTGGATCTGCTGCGCGCGGGCGAGGGCGGCGTGTGCGGGAGTGAGTCGTTCGTCTCGCTGCTGCTCCTCGACGGCGTGGGCGACGTGGTCTGCGGGGGAGAGAGTGTGCGCGTGCAAAAGGGCGACAGCCTCTTTCTCCCCGCCGGAAGCGGTGCGTTTTCCCTGCGCGGGACGCTTTCCGCCCTGTGCACGCGCGTTTAGCCCATCAGCCGGTGATAGTGTGCGCGGATGAGGTCGATGGCGTCCTGCGCGGCAGGGGAGAGAAAGCTGCCGCTTTTTCTCACGATGGACAGCGGCAGCACCAGGTCGCGTGCGCCCAGATCAATGGTCAGAAGGCCGCGGCTGTGCGCGTCAGCCAGCCCGCCCTCCACCACAAAGCAGAAGCCCAGCCCCTGCTCGGCCAACGCGAGCGCGGTGCTGTTGTTGGTGGTGTCGATGCACCGGGCAAAGCGGATGTGATTGCGCTCAATGAAGTTTTCCACATGCCGCCCCACGGTCAGCTCTCGGTTGAGCGCAATAAGCATCTGTCCGTCGAGAAGCCGCAGGTCGATGCCCTCCCCCTCCTGCTGCGCACGCTGCATCGCCTGCGCCGCAGGGAGCATGGGGGAGGCGGCGAGCAGAATGCGCTCCTGCGCGAGCACCTCCTGCATCAGCCCCACGGGCAGGGCGCTGACGGTGGTGTTCATCACGGCAAAATCCACCGCGCCGCTTTGCACCTGCGTCATCAGCTCGCTCACGGGGAATTCCACCAGGCTCACCTGCGCGCGCGGGTGCTTGGATAAAAGCGCCGGCAGGATGTGCGGCAGCAGCAGCGCGCCGCGCCAGGTGCCCGTGCCGATGCGCACGGCCTCCTCGCCGCCGGAGAGCGCGTCAAGGTCGGCGCGCAGCTTGCGGTAGAGATAGCTGCTGCTTTCCAGATAGTCGCGGTACACGCGTCCCGCCTCCGTCAGCTCCAGCGGCGACTTACGCTCAAACAGCTTCGCTCCGTTCTCCTGTTCAAGGCGGATGATGTGCTGGCTGAGGTACGACTGCGAGAGAAACAGCTTTTCCGCCGCGCGTGAGATGCTGCGTTCGGACGCCACCGTGAGAAAATACTCCGGATTCTTGTTGATGCGGATCATGGTATCACTCCTTTGCTGTAATGATAGCATATCTGCGTGGCGATGTAAAGGAAACAGTATTGCATTTTTGTAATATCATCAGTCTTCTTTTCGACCTTGACCGCCGCGCGCGAAAGGTCTATGCTATGAGATAGATAAAAATCTTGCAGGAGGAAATGCAATATGTTTCACATGCACGGAATCTACGCGCCCATCGCCTGCTCGTTTGAGAGTGCCATGGGCCCCATCGCGCTTGACAAAATTGCGGAGAACACCCGCAAGTACAACGCCACCGGTCTCTCCGGTCTGGTTGTCATGGGTTCAAACGGCGAGTTTGTGTTCCTCGACCATGACGAAAAGCTTGCCTTCATCAAAACCGTCCGCGAAGCCCTTTCCCCCGAAAAGCACATGATCGTCGGCTGCGGCTGTGAGAGCACGATGGAGACCATCAAGCTCTGTCGCGAGGCGGCCGAGCTGGGCGCCGACGCTGCGCTGGTGCTCAGCCCCAACTATTATAAAAAGGCCATGCAGACCGACCGCGTGATCGAGCAGTTCTTCTTTGATGTGGCCGACGCGAGCCCCATCCCCGTCATTGTGTACAACATGCCCGGCAACAGCGGCATCAACGTCTCCGCTGCCGTCACGGCAAAGCTTGCCAAGCACCCCAACATCATCGGTGAGAAGGATTCCGGCGGCAACATCGTGCAGATCACGGAAAAGATCATCGGCACGGCGGGCGAGAACTACACCATGTTCGCCGGTTCGGCGAGCTTCCTGATGGCCACCACGCTGCTCGGCGGCGACGGCGGCACGCTGGCGCTGGCAAACGTGCTGCCCGACGAGTGTGTCAAGCTTTACGAGCTTTCCAAGGCGGGCGAGGTGGAGCGCGCCGTGCGTATGCAGAAGGCGCTCATGGCCGCCAACGCCGCCGTGACGGCGCAGTACGGCATCGGCGGGCTGAAGGTCGCGCTTGACCATGTGGGCTATTTCGGCGGCGAACCGCGCCGTCCTCTGCTGCCGCAGAGCGAAGAAAACGCGGCGAAGATCATCGCCATCATCGACAAGGCGAAGGCTGAGGCCGCCAATATTTAAGTCGTCATACTTTTTCTCCTCTCAAAAGGAACGCTGCCCCGAGGCTCTGGCCAGTCGGGGCAGCGTTCCTTTGTCAGTCTGGAAAAGGCGCGCAGCGTTTTTCATCCGCAGACACAAAAAGGGCAAAACAGTACTTTTTCGGCGGATCTGCGTTGACATAACGCTGGGGAAAACTCTGTGGAAAGTGTGAACAACCTTGATTTGCTGGGGAAAGGGGCGGTTGACTGTACGGTTACGCCGTGGGGAAGCGTGCAACTTTCCGGCGGATTTTATCAGGCGGCGCTCACTGCCTGCCGAAAAAGCGCCGAACCTCGCCCGCCTGATAAAGCGAGCCGAACACCACCACCGGCGCGCCCTTGCAAAGCTCGAGCGCCAGCTTGAGCGCCTGCGGCACGCGGCCGCCGTCAAACACAGGGCAGGACAGGTGGGCGCGTGCGGCGATGCAAAGCTGCTCGGAGGGCAGAGCCCGGTAGTAGTCCGGCGCGGCGGCGATGAAGCGCGCGGCGTGCGGGGCCATGGCCTCGAGCATCTCGCCAAAGTCTTTGTCGCCCATCACGCCCATCACCAGCGTCACCTTCTGGCCGGGCAGCAGCTGCGTGAGCGCGCGCTCGAGCGCGTCCACGCCGTTGGGGTTGTGCGCGCCGTCGAGCAGCACCAGCGGCTCGCGCCGCAGCACCTCCAGCCGCGCGGGCCACTGCACCTGCGACAGTCCCTCGCGCAGCGCCTCCTCAGAGATGCGCCAGCCCTGCGCACGCAGAAGCTCCAGCGTCTCCACCGCCAGCGCGGCGTTTTCCAGCTGATAGCCGCCCAGAAGCGGAAGGAAGAGGCCGACGTGTGCGCCGTAGTCAAAGCGCTGCCCGTCCACGCTGCTCTCGTGCGGCACGGGCGCGGCGGTGACATGCAGGGCGCATTCCCGCTCGCGGCAGAGGGCGCGGATCACGTTTTCCACCGCCTCGCTTTGCCGCGCAAGCACCACGGGGCGCGTGGGCTTGATGATGCCGCCTTTTTCAAAGGCGATCTTCTCCACCGTGTCGCCCAGCCAGTCGGTGTGCTCGAGGCCGATGCCCGCGATCACGCTGACCTCAGGCGCGGTGATCACGTTGGTCGCGTCCAGACGTCCGCCCAGCCCCACCTCCAGCACCACAACGTCGCATTTCTGTGCGGCAAAGTGGCACAGCGCCATGGCCGTGATGCGCTCAAACTCGGTGGGCGCGTCATCCATGCCGGCCATCGCCTCGCTCACGCGCTGCGCGCAGGCGGCAAAGTCGCTTTCGCTGATCTCCGTGCCGTCGATTTTGATGCGCTCTGTCACGCGCAGAAGGTGCGGCGAGGTGTACAGCCCCGTACGATACCCCGCCGCGCACAGCACGCGCGCAAGCATGGCGCAGGTGGAGCCCTTGCCGTTGGTTCCGGCCACATGCACAAAGCGTAGCGTCTGCTGCACGTCGCCCAGGCGGTGCATCAGCTCGGTGATGCGCTCGAGGCCGGGGCGGCTGAGGTTGCCCGTGGCGTGGATGAAATCAAGTGCCTGTGCAAAGGTCATATCAATGCAGCTCCTTTCTTACCGCGTGCAGAAGGCGCGGCAGGACAGCGGAAAAGGCCAGCGCCTTCACGATGCAAAGCACAAGGCGCAGCGCCAGCGAACCGGTGATAAAGCCCGGAAAATAGTAGCCGTAAAGTTGACTGTCCACGTAGAGGGCAATGGTGTTGCACAGCGTGACAAGCAGCTCGCAGCCGATCACGGTCGCCGTGAGGGCACGGCGTGCACGCGAGAGGTCAACCCTTTGCGCGCACAGCCCGGCGGCGAGACCGCAGAGCGTGTACGGCAGGATCCACAAAGGCGTGGTAGCGGACACGCCGTAGCGCAGAAGCTGGTAGAGCAGCGTGCCCACCGTGCCGATGGCCAGCCCATCCACCGGGCCGAACAGAAATGCACCGGCAAGGATCGGCAGGCTCTCGAAGGTGACCTTTACGCTGCCCATGTCGATGGCGATGTAGCCCAGAACGGTGCACATCGCGGTGCACATGCCGTCAAGGGCAAGCTTTTTGGTGTTGTTCATGAAAATTTTCCTCCTTTGCAGCCACGGAGGAGGGGACACGTCCCCTTGTGTGGCAGCGGATGCGGCCCGGCACCGCGGAGCGCTGCGCCCCTTCGTCCGTCGGCAACTTCCCATCCGACGGCACTTGACGCACCGGACCTACTCTGTCAATTTTAATTCTATTATACTATAGAATGGAGAAAAGTGCCTCAGCGCAGACGCTCGGCGACCTGCTCGTAGATCAGCTCGGCAAGCTGACCGTAGTGCGCCATGCACTCGTCCACCTCGGCGTTGAGCGCGTCGGCAAAGGCGCGGTCGGTCATCAGCCGCGTGTTTACGCGCACGTTCAGCGCCGCGCCGCATAGCGCGCCGCGGCAAAGCGCCGCACCCGTGCCCACGTCACTCAGCAGCATCTCGCTGCCCTTTTCCAGCAGCTGCGCGTGCAGCCCGATGGCGCGGCAGCAAAGGCGCAGCACCTCCATCGGCGGCTGCGCCGCCGCGTGCAGACAGCGCTCGAGCGTTTCGGCGCGGGAGGGGTCGTCCTTGGGGATTCGGTAGGCCTGGGCGAGCGGGGCGAACGCCTCAGCGTCCGCGTCGATACAGGCGAGTGCCTGCTCACGCAGCGTCTCGCACGCGGCGAGGATGCGGCGCACGTCACCGTCCACGGCGGCGTATTTGGGGCTCCCCACGGTATAGGCGCACACCATGCCGCCCAGCGCCGCGCCCAGTGCCGCCGCCAGCGCCGACGCGCCGCCCCCACCGGGGACGGAGGTTTTTTCGCGCAGCGCGGCGGTGAAGCCGCGCAGGCTCAGTTCGTTCATCTGCTCCATGTGAAGCCCTCCTTAAAAGAGACCCGTGATGCGCCCGTCGGCGTCCACGTCGATGCGCTCGGCGGCGGGGGATTTGGGCAGCCCCGGCATGGTCATGATGTCGCCCGTTTTGGCGACGAGGAAGCCCGCGCCTGCGCAGACCTTGAGGTCGCGCACGGTGATGCGAAAGCCGCTCGGCGCGCCCAGAAGCGCCGCGTCGTCCGAGAAGGAGAACTGCGTTTTTGCCATGCAGATGGGCAGCTTGTCAAAGCCCAGTGCACTGAGCTGACGCAGCTGCTTTTCGGCGGCGGAGGTGAGCGTCACGCCATCGGCGCGGTAGACCTTCTGCGCGATGGCGTTGAGCTTTTGCTCGATGGTGTCGTTTTCGTCGTAGGCGAAGCGGAACGCGTCGGGCCTCTCGCACAGGCGCAGCACCTCCTCCGCCAGCGCCGTGCCGCCTGCGCCGCCTTTGGCCCAGACTTCGCTGAGCGCTACGTTTACGCCCAGCGCGCGGCACTTCTCCTCCACCAGCGTAAGCTCGCGTGCGGTGTCGGTGGGGAAGGCGTTGATGGCTACCACGCAGTTGAGGCCGAACACGTTTTTGATGTTGTCCACATGCCGCAGCAGATTGGGAAGCCCTCGCTCGAGCGCGTCAAGGTTCTCCGCGTTCAGCTCGGCCTTGGGCACACCGCCGTGGTACTTGAGCGCACGCACTGTGGCCACGATGACCACCGCACTGGGGTGGAAGCCCGCTGCACGGCACTTGATGTCCAAAAACTTCTCCGCGCCCAGGTCGGCGGCGAAGCCCGCCTCGGTGACGGTGTAGTCGCTCAGGCGCAGCGCCGTCTCCGTGGCCAGCAGCGAGTTGCAGCCGTGGGCGATGTTGGCAAACGGCCCGCCGTGCACCAGTGCGGGCGTGCCCTCGAGCGTCTGGACGAGGTTTGGCTTGATGGCGTCGCGCAGCAGCGCGGTCATTGCGCCCTCAGCCTTGAGGTCGTGCGCGGTGACGGGCTGGTCGGCGTAGGTGTAGCCTACCACGATGCGCCCCAGACGCGCCTTGAGGTCGGAGAGCCCCGAGGCAAGGCACAGCGCTGCCATCACCTCGCTGGCCACGGTGATCTCAAAGCCGTCCTCGCGCGGCATGCCGCTCATTTTACCGCCAAGGCCGTCGACGATGCGGCGCAGCTGCCGGTCGTTCATGTCCACGGCGCGCTTCCATACGATGCGCCGGGGGTCGATGTTCAGGGCGTTGCCCTGCTGGATGTGGTTGTCGAGCATGGCGGCAAGGAGGTTATTTGCCGCGCCGATGGCGTGGAAATCGCCGGTGAAGTGCAGGTTGATGTCCTCC
>CAYPLM010000074.1:0-8475 GCA_964411575.1 uncultured Oscillibacter sp.
CCCCGTGGAGGGCGCGGCGCTGGCCATCGCCATCATCCAGCACGCGCGTTCGTTCGGCGCGAAGGTAGCCGCCACCACGCACTATGCCGAGCTCAAGACCTTTGCCATGACCACTGCCGGTGTGGAGAACGCCAGCTGCGAGTTTGACGTGGAGACGCTGCGCCCAACGTACAAGCTGCTCATCGGCATCCCCGGTAAATCCAACGCCTTTGCCATCTCCCAGCGCCTGGGACTGGACGCGCGCATCATCGAAGCTGCGAAGGCGCAGATGGACAGCGACAGCATCCGCTTTGAGGACGTGCTGACCCAGCTTGAGCAGAAGCGCCAGCAGCTCGAGCGCGAAAAGACCGAGGTCGACCGCCTGCTTTTGCAGCGCGAGGAGGACGCCCGCCGCGCCCGCGAGTTCCGCACGCAGATGGAGCGCGCCAAGGAGAACGCCCGCTCGCGCGGTGAGGCCGAGGCTAAGCGCATCCTTGCCGACGCGCGCGCCGCAGCAGACGCGGCCTTCCGCGAGCTCGACGAGCTGCGCAAAAAGCAGAAGGCGCTGCTCGACGCACAGGAGATGAACGCCGCGCGCGGCGAGATCGTGCGCGGGCTCAACGAGGCCAAGGAGGCGCTGCGCATCCGCGACGACACGAAAGAGCCCATCCCCGCCCCCTCGCGTCCCATCCGCGCGGGCGATCTGGTGGAGATCCCCGGCACGTCGCGTCCGGCGGAGGTGACGGCGGTGAAGGGTGACAAGCTCGTGCTCAAATCCGGCGCGCTTTCCATG
Source organism: uncultured Oscillibacter sp. (assembly GCA_964411575.1). GTDB lineage: Bacteria > Bacillota > Clostridia > Oscillospirales > Oscillospiraceae > Hominicoprocola. The sequence continues at coordinate 773 of CAYPLM010000074.1, forward strand.
ACCGTCAAGGCCGACGGCGTGCGGCTGATCGAAGATGACGAGCGCGCCGCCATGAAGCCCAAACGTGAGGTCGGCGGTGTGAGCCGCGCGGGTGTGATCAGCGCTGCCGCCGCGCGCGAGCTGGACATCCGCGGCATGGAGACGCTGGAAGCGTCAACAGTGCTGGAAAACTACCTCGACGCTGCTTCCCGCGCACATCTTGAGACCGTCACCATCATCCACGGCAAGGGTACCGGTGCGCTGCGCAAGGCCGTGCAGGACGACCTGCGGCGCAGCAAGCTGGTCAAATCCTTCCGCCTGGGCCACTACGGCGAGGGCGAGGCGGGCGTAACCGTCGTGGAGCTGAAAAAGTAAATCCTACCCGGCCGCTGCCTCTCCCAGGAGGCAGCGGTCTTTTCTTTTTCCTTAGCCACGCGAGACGTCGTGCCCGCCGTCCCCTACTGGTCTTACGAATGTTTCTTCTGATTTGTAGGGGGCGGCGCCTCGATGCCCCATGGTGCAGCGTCTCAGTTCTGCCGAACGGGGCGTGGAAGCCCACATCTGCTACCCCTCAGCACGCCACTATCGCGTCATGCACGGCGCGCAGGGCGGCGTGCTGCTGCGCGGCGGGCACGGTGACGCGCAGCAGCTCCTCTTCCTCCTCCAACTGCGCGGGGATGCCCGCCGCGTGCAGCGCCTGCTCGGCGCGCTGCCGCAGCCGCTGCGAGGGGAAGGCACGACCTACGGCGGCGAGCTGCGCGCACTCCGTCGTGGGCGCATGACAGGTCACGCCCGTCACACTCTCGTCCGTCTCCTCCTGCACGATCCGCGTGCACGCGCTGCCCGGCGCACAGGAGAGCACCACCAGCGGTACACCCGACTGCTCGCTCAGCGCGGCGGCGCGCGCGGCGAGCACCTTTGCCCCCTCCTGCGCCAAAAGACGCATCCTTGCCGCGTTCACCCGCTCCAGCCGCCGTGCCGTGGGGCACAGGCGCGGGTCTGCGGTATAAACGCCATCCACATCCGTATATATTTGACACAGCGACGCGCCCAGCCGCGCGCTCAGCGCCACAGCGCTGGTGTCCGAGCCGCCGCGTCCGAGCGTGGTGATATCGCCCGACGCATCCACGCCCTGAAAGCCCGCAGCGAGCACCACGCGCCCTGCTGCCAGCTCGCGCGCTGCGCGCTCACAGCCGCCGTCAAGAAGCTGCGCCGCGCCGTGCACACTGTCCGTCGGCAGCGGCAGCTGCCATCCTGCCAGCGACACGGCCTGTACGCCCCGTTCCAGCAGCATCATGGCCATCAGCGCCGCCGACTGCTGCTCGCCCGTGGCCAGCAACGCGTCAAGCTCACGCGGCGCAGCGTGAGGCGCAAGCTCCCTTGCGCGCGTCAGGAGCGCGTCCGTCGTTCTTCCCTGCGCAGACAGCACCGCGACCACCTCGTACCCTGCGCGGCGCGCAGCGCAGATGATCTCCGCCGCACGCGCAAGCCGCTTAGCTGAGCTTAACGAGCTGCCGCCGAATTTCTGCACGATCAGGCTCATAACTTTTCCCTTCCTAAAAAAACAGGTCAGCAGACTGCTTCGTCTGCTGACCCATGTTATGCCGTTTTTTCCCCCGCCGTCACAGCGCCAGGACTTCTACCTTTACCACGCCCAGGCACCCGCTCAGCCGCGAGAGCAGCTCCTCGATCGAGCCGCTCATCCCCGACGTCTCCGCCGAAACGGTCACTGCGGCGCAGCCGCTGGTGGGGATGCTCTGGTTCATGCTGAGTATATTTGCGCCCGACGCGGCAAAAATACTCAGTACATCGGACAACGCGCCCGGCTTGTCACGCAGCAGGGCGTAAAACGTAACAATGCGCCCCGAGCGCATATCGGTGAAGGGCTGCACCGCGTCGCGATACTTATAAAACGCGCTGCGACTGATGCCCGCCTTGGCCGCCGCCTCCGCCGCCGTAAACGCCTCTCCGGCACGCAGCATGCGCTTGGCCTCCGCCACCTTGAGAAAAACCTCCGGCAACGCGCTTGCCTCCACAAGATAGTATTTCGCTTCGACGCCCATTGTTCGCCTCCCGTAGTCACATGTTTTTCTACAGCATACCACAGGTTTTCGAAAAAGGCAAGGCTGATTTTCACTTTTCTCTCAGGAAGGAGCAATGTCCATGGGCTGTGAGCACCGTCTGCGGCGTTTTCTGCTGCTGTGCGCCGCGCTGGCGGCTGCGGCGGGGCTGGTGTGGCTGACGCTGCGATATTTTCTGTGGTGGACGCTGCCGTTTCTGCTGGCGGCCGCGCTGGCGGCGGCGCTTGAACCGCTGATCGACCTCATGCAGCGCAGGCTGCGTTTTCGGCGCGGGTTTTCGGCGGCGGTAGTAACGCTGTTCCTCCTCTTTCTTCTCGGTGGCTTTTTGTCGCTGCTGCTGGGCACGCTCTGGCACGAGGCAAAGGGGCTACTGGAGCAGCTGCCGCAGCTTTTGACCGCGCTGCGCGCGCTTCTGGAATCGCTGGCGGAGCGCATCGAACGCGCCGCCGTGCTGCCGCCGTGGCTCTCTCTGCGCGGTACGCTGCTCGACACGCTGCACGAGCAGAGCAGTACACTCATCGCCGCGCTGGTCGACCGCCTCTGGACGCTGCTGCGCGCTGCGGCAGGCGCTGCGCCGCAGGTGCTGCTGTCTGCGGCGACAACGGTGCTGGCCGTGTACTTCACGCTTTCAGCCTGGCCGCAGCTGTGTGCCGCGCTGCGCAAGCGCCTCTCCTCTCCCCGCCGGGCAAAGCTGCGCGCCATGCGTGAGGCGGCGCTGCGCTCGCTTCTGCGCTGGCTGCGGGCGCAGTGCATTCTGTTTTTGCTGACACTTTTGCAGCTCCTGTGCGGTTTTTTGCTGCTGGGGCTGGACTATCCCCTGCTTTTCGCCGTGCTCACCGCCCTTGTGGACACGCTGCCGGTGTTCGGCACGGGCACGGTGCTCCTACCGTGGGCTCTTTTGTCGCTCGCCGCCGGAAACGCCCCGCTGTGCATTGCGCTTCTCGCGCTCTACCTGTGCACGCTGCTGGTGCGCAACCTTGCCGAACCGCGCCTGCTGTCCGCCTCTGTGGGGCTGCCGCCCGTAGCGTCGCTTTTTGCGATGTATCTGGGTTGGTGCGCGTTCGGCGTGGGCGGGATGCTGACGCTGCCGTTGCTGCTGCTTTTCGCCGTGCAGCTGTTCAAAAGTCTGCGGGAGGAAGAATTTGATTGAGGGGTTTTTTCCGACACACATGTCGCCGGAAAAAACGATTGCACTTATTTCGCGTCTGCGGACGCGAAACTCTGCGAGGCTTTTTTAACATGCTGAGGGCGCGCTGCAAACGTTTTGCAGCGCGCCCTGTTTGTTATTTGTTATTTGTGTGTCACATGCCAGATGTTTTCAGCGTACTCGGCCACGGCGCGGTCGGCGGCGAAGATGCCGCTGCGCGCGATGTTGCAAAGCGACATGCGGTTCCACGCCGCGCGGTCGCCGTAGGCGGCGGACATGCGCTGCTCGGCGGCGCAGTAGGAGGCGAAGTCCTGCAGCAGCATATACTCGTCGTTGCTTAGCAGCCGCTGGGCAAGGTCGTCGTAGCTCACGCCGTCGGAGAAGCCTGTGCGCAGCCGGTCGATCACGCGGTGCAGCCCGGCGTCGCGCGAGTAGAGGCGGTAGGGCACATAGCCCTCGGCCTTCATGCGCGCCACCTCGTCGGCGTGCAGGCCGAAGAGGAACATGTTCTCGTCACCAAGCACCTCGTGCATCTCCACGTTCGCGCCGTCGAGCGTGCCCACGGTGAGCGCGCCGTTCATCATGAACTTCATGTTGCCCGTGCCGCTGGCCTCTTTTCCGGCGGTGGAGATCTGCTGGCTGACCTCGCTGGCGGGCATCAGGTGCTCGGCGAGGCTGACGCGGTAGTTTTCAAGGAAAACGACCTGTAACTTATCCTTGCAGATGGGGTCGGCATTGATCTGCTGCGCAAGCGAGTTAATGAGGTGGATGATGCGCTTTGCCACGGCATAGCCCGGCGCAGCCTTCGCACCGAAGAGGAACGTGTGCGGCTGCATGTCGCGCTGTGGGTCGTCCTGCAGCTGCTGGTAGAGCCAGATGATGTGCAGGGCGTTGAGCAACTGACGCTTGTACTCGTGCAGACGCTTGACCTGCACGTCGAAAATGGCGTTGGTATTGAGCGTGACACCCTGCGTGCGCTTGACGTAGCGGGCGAACGCCTCCTTGTTGGCCTGTTTGATCGCGCCCAGACGCTCCAGTGCAGCGGCATCGCCGGCCAGCGCCTCAAAGCCGCGCAGCTGCTCGGGGTGCAGCAGCCAGCCATCGCCCACCGTTTCGGTGATAAAGGCGCTCAGCGCGGGGTTGACCTGCGCGAGCCAGCGACGGTGATCGATGCCGTTGGTGACGTTTTTGAACTTCCACGGCTCCATGACGTACTGCTCGTGGAACACGCTCTCGCGCAGGATGCCGCTGTGCAGCGCGGACACGCCGTTGACGGCCATACCGCCGGCGATACACAGGTTTGCCATGCGCACCTGCCCGTCCCAGACGATGGCCATCTCCTCGGTCTTGCGCGGGTCGTGGTAAAACGCCTCCACCTGCGCCTGCCAGCGGTGGGCGATCTCACTGATGATCTCCCACACACGCGGCAGCAGCGTCTCCATCAGCTGCTGCGGCCAGCGCTCAAGCGCCTCGGCGAGCACGGTGTGGTTGGTGTAGGCCACGGAGCTGGTGGTGATGTGCCAGGCGGTGTCCCAGTCGAAGCCCGCGTCATCCATGAGGATGCGCATAAGCTCGGGGATGACGAGCGCAGGGTGCGTGTCGTTGATCTGAATGACGTTTTTCTCGTGGAAATTGGCAGCGGTGCCGCAGGCTTCAATGTGCTTGCGCACGATGGACTGCACCGTGGCGCTGACGAAGAAGTACTGCTGCTTGAGACGCAGGGACTTGCCCTCATAGTGGTTGTCCTCGGGGTAGAGGATCTTGGCGATGGTCTCGGCCATGGCCTCCTGCTCGCTTGCGCGCAGATACTCGCCCCTGGAAAAAAGGCTCATGTCCACAGGCACGGGGGACTTGGCATCCCACAGGCGCAGGGTGTTAACGTGCCCGGTCTCATACCCGGCGATTTCCATGTCGCAGGGGATGGCAAGCACCTCGGTAGCACCCTCGGGCACCACATGCAGCCTCCCGTTGTCCCAGAAGCGGCGGATGCTGCCGCCGAAGCTGACCTTTTCGGTCTCCTGGGGCTTGGGAAGCAGCCACGCACCGCCAAGCTCCTTCCACTTGTCGGGCAGCTCCACCTGTTCGCCGTCGACGATGCGCTGGCGGAAGATGCCCAGCTCGTAGCAGATGGAATAGCCCGTGGCGGGAATCTCAAGCGTGGTCATCGAGTCGAGGTAGCAGGCGGCGAGACGGCCCAGGCCGCCATTGCCCAGCGCCGCGTCGGGCTCCAGCTCAAAAACGTCCGCTGCGCGAAAACCCATGGCGTTGATCGCGTCGGTGAGCACCTCGCCGAGGCCAAGGTTGTAGGCATTTTTGAGAAGGCTTCTTCCCATGAGAAACTCCATCGACAGGTAGTGCACCTGCCGCTTTTTCTCACGGCGTGTTTCGCGGCGTGTCTCCACGCCCCGCTCGGCCATCACGTCGCGCAGCACCAGAGCCGCCGCGCGCATGACCTGCGCCTCGTCTGCCTCCTCCGGCGTGATGCCGAAGTTGAGCCTGAGCTTGTCGCCCAGCGCCTTTTTCATGGTCTCCACTGTAAAAATCGACATTCTGTTTCTCCTAAAATCGGTACCCTCTTCTGCGAGGGTAGGGTCGCGCCGCCTCTCAGCGGCAGATGGTCTCATAGATGCGGTGATACTCCTTTGCGCTGCGCGTCCAGCTGAAATCAGTGGTCATGCCGCGCTCGCGCAGGGCAGCGAAGGCCGCAGGGTTGTTCCGGTAGAGGTCGACGGCCTCGAAGATGACGTGGCACATGTCCCCGGCGTTGTAGTTGGCAAAGGTGAAGCCGTTGCCCGCGCCGTTCCATGCCTCGTAGGCGTGCACCGTGTCCTTCAGTCCGCCGGTCTCGCGCACGATGGGCACCGTGCCGTAGCGCATGGCGATCATCTGGCTCAGGCCGCACGGCTCGCTCTTGGAGGGCATAAGGAAGAGGTCGGCGCCGGCATAGATACTCATAGCCAGCTCCTCGGAGTAGCCAAGGTGCACGGCAATGCGGCCGGGGTAGCGCTGCTGCGCCCACTGGAAAAAGCTCTCGTACTTGCCGTCGCCCTTGCCCAGCACCACCAGCTGCACGTCTTTTTCCATGATGTCGTCCAGCGTCTCGCACACGAGGTCGAGCCCCTTGTGGCTGACCAGACGCGACACCATGGCAAGAACGGGCGTGTCCGGGCGCACGGGCAGCCCCAGCGTCTGCTGCAGGCGCTCCTTGTTGATGGCCTTTCCCTCGAGCGCGTCGCAGGTGTAGTGCGCGGCGAGGGTGGGGTCGTGGGCGGTCGTAGCGCGCCATGTCGATGCCGTTGAGCACGCCCGAAAGCTTGCCGCGGCAAAGCTCCATCACGCTCTCAAGCCCATGGGCGAAGAAGGAATAGCGCAGCTCATCGGCATAGGTGGGGCTCACCGCCGTCACCGCGTCGGCGACCATGATGCCGCCTTTCAGCAGGTTGACGTCACCGTCAAAGGCGATGGTGCCGTCGTCGAACCAGCCGTGATGCAGCCCGAAGATGTCCTCCAGCGTCCCGCGCCCGTAGCGCCCCTGATACTCGATGTTGTGCACGGTGAGCACGGTGCGGATGCTGCGGTAGAACTCGTTGCGCGCGGACTCGTCGCGGATGTAGATGGGCACCAGCGCGCTCTGCCAGTCGTTGCAGTGCACCACGTCGGGCTTTTCCGGCAGGGTGGGCAGAAGCTCGGTCACGGCACGGCAGAAGAAGGCAAAGCGCTCGGCATCGTCATAGCAGCCGTAGAGGTCGGGGCGCTTGAAGTAGTGCTCGTTGTCGATAAAGTACCACGTCACACCGTCGCGCTGGAGCGAAAACAGCCCGCAGTACACCGACCGCCACGCCACGCGCACATACACCCAGCGCTCAAAGTGCAGCGCCTCGCGCCAGCGTTCAGCCACCGTCTGATAAAGCGGCAGGACGACGCTCACGTTGTCGCCGTTGGCGGACAGCGCGGGCGGCAGACTTCCCGCCACGTCGGCAAGTCCGCCGGTTTTGCAGAAGGGAACGGCCTCGGAGGCCACATACAAAATGTTCATATGCTTCTCCTTTCGCTTTTGCTTTAGATCTCACTGCCGCGCGCGATGACCAGCGGATAGCTCTCATGGCTCATCAATGTGCGCTCGGGCAGGATCTCGACATTTTTGTCGGTGATCACGCAGCGCAGGCTCGCGTCTGCGCCCACATGTGTGTTTTTCATCAGCACGCAGCCGCGCACCTGCGCGCCGCGCGCTACGGTGACGCCGGGGAAGAGGATGCTGTTTTCCACCAGCCCCTCGATGATGCAGCCATCGGCGATGAGCGACGAGCGCACCTGGCTTTCAGGGGAGAAGTAGCTGGAAGCCTCGTCGTCCTCCTTGGCGAGAATGGGACGCGCGGGACAGAAGAGCTCGGTGCGGATGCTCGGCCGCAGCAGCTGCATGCTGCGCTCGTAATACTCCTGCACGCTGCGCAGCTGCGCAGCGTAGCCGTCCCATACCCAGCCGCGGATGTCGAGCG
>CAYPLM010000075.1:0-8453 GCA_964411575.1 uncultured Oscillibacter sp.
TGATGATGCGCTACGGCGTGGACGACGTGCGTCTGTTCCACAGCGCCGACCTGCGCTTCCTCAACCAGTTCCGTTAAGGGAGGGAAAAGCACATGAAAGTTTCACTCAACTGGATCAAGGATTATGTCGCGCTGCCCGAGGATATGGACTTAAAGCGCCTTGCCTACGACCTGACGATGTCCACGGTCGAGGTGGAGGACGTGATCGATCTGGGCGCGCAGTTTAAAAACATGGTCGTCGGCGAGCTCAAAAGCGTCGACCCGCACCCCAACGCCGACAAGCTGCGCGTGTGCGCGGTGGACATCGGCGACGGGCGCGTGGAAAACATCGTCTGCGGCGGCGTTAACCTGCGCGTGGGGATGAAGGTGGCCGTGGCGCTGCCCGGCGCGCTTTGCCGCTGGCACGGCGAGGGCGAGCCGGTGGAGATCAAAAAGAGCAAGCTGCGCGGCGTGGAGAGCTACGGCATGATCTGCGCGTCCAGCGAGATCGGTCTGGGCGACCTGCTGCCCGCGCACGAGGATGCCGAGATCGTCGACCTGAGCGTCTTTGACGCACCTGCCGGCACCAACATTGCCGACGCGCTCGACCTCAACGATATCCTGCTCGAGATCGACAACAAATCCATGACCAACCGCCCCGACCTCTGGGGCCACTACGGCATCGCGCGCGAGCTTGCGGCGCTGTACGGTCTGCCGCTCAAGCCTATCGAGCCCTATGTGCCCGCCGTCGGCGCGGGCGACCTGACCGTCACCGTGGAGGACAGTGAGCGCTGCCCGCGCTACATCGGCGCGAGCATCGAGGGCGTGTGCGTCAAGCCCGCCCCGTTCCAGATGCAAAGCCGCATCTGGCGCGTGGGCATGCGTCCGATCAACGCGCTGGTGGACGTGACCAACTATGTCATGCTGGCCACCGGCCAGCCCACGCACGCTTTCGACTCGGACAACATCGCCGGGCACATCATCGTGCGCCGCGCCGCAGAGGGCGAAAAGCTTCTGCTGCTCAACGGCAAGGAACTCTCCCTCACGCCGGATGACCTCGTTATCGCCGACGACGCAGGCGTGGTTGGTCTTGCGGGCGTGATGGGCGGCGCGAAGGACTCCGTCCTGCCCACCACCAGCCGTCTCATCCTCGAGGTCGCCAACTTCGACTCGCGCGGCATCCGCCGCACTGCCCTGCGCTACGACAACCGCACCGAAGCCTCCGCCCGCTATGAAAAGGCCATCGACCCCGAGCGCTGCGACCAGGCGCTCAGCCTCTTCATGCAGCTGCTCGGTGAGCTGTACCCCGACGCACGCGTGACCGGTCTTTCCGACCTCTACCCCAAAAAGCTTCCCCATGCGCAGGTGGACGTCACGCTCAGCTGGCTCGAGCGCCGTCTGGGCAAGACGCTTACGCCCGAGGATGTTTCCCACAAGCTGGGGCTGCTGGGCTTTGGTGTAAGCTTTGAGGACGAGCTGATGCATGTGGATGTGCCCTCCTGGCGCTCCACCGGTGACGTGTCCATCAAGGCCGACATCATGGAAGAGGTCGCGCGCATGTACGGCTACGAGAACTTCGAGGCCGCGCCCATTACCACGTCGTTCGACGGCGCGATCAACCAGCTCGACAAGGAGCTTGAGCGGCGCATCAAGGAGTATCTCGCCTTCCGCTGCGGCATGCAGGAGATCTACAGCTATCCGTGGATGGATGAGGCGTTTGTCAACGCCATCCTGCAAAGCACCGACGGCATTCTCGCGCTGTCCACCCCGCCGTCCCCGAGCGAGCGGCTGATCCGCTCGTCCCTGCTGCCCAACCTCGTCAAGGCTGCGGCGAAGAACGAGCGTTATTACGACGAGTTCGCCATCTTTGAAACGGCGCAGGTCTTCCGCGACGGGGATTACACCGCCCCCTACGACCCGCGCGAAAAGCTGCCGTCCCAGCGCAAACATGTGGCCGGTGCGTTTGCCTCCGCCGGCAAGGACGTCACCGCCCTGTTCCGCAAGGCGCGCGGCGTGCTCGAGCTGATGCCCCGCTGCACGCACATGGAGGGCTTCACCTTCCGTCAGGTGGAAAAGCCCGTGTGGGCAGACAGCGTGGTGTGGCTGAACGTGTTCCGCGGCGACGAGCGCATCGGCGACCTTGCGCTGCTGAACAAGAAGGCGTCGATGGCCTGCGGCGTGAAGAACCTGAGCATCATGCTCTTCGAGCTCGACCAGACGGCGCTGCGCCCCTTCCGTTCGCGCACCAATAGCTTCACGCACCTGGCCGAGTACCCCATGACCGAGTACGACATCTCCGTGCTGCTTGACAGCGCCGTCAAATGGGCGGAAATCGCCCAGACCATCGGCGGCGAGACCGAGCTGCTGCACGGCGCGGCCTTCGTGGACGAGTACCACGGCAAGCAGGTGCCTGCGGGCAAGAAGTCCGTCACCATCCGCCTGACCATCGGCTCGCGCGACAAAACGCTCACCTCTCAGGAAATCGAGCAGGCGGCCAACTCCGTCATCAAAAAGCTCACCAAGCGCCTCGGCGCCGAGCTTCGCGGCAAGTAATCCAGTCAAAAAGGCCGTTCCGGACAGTTCACAGTCCCGGAACGGCCTTTTGTTTCGTTTTGCTCATTTCAGCCGCGTGCTCTCCTTCAGCCCGCGCTTGCTCAGAAGCGACACGCCCAGCAGCGCTGCGAGCATAGCGGCGGAGAGGGCGGCGATGAAGGTCGGGCCGCCGCCGTAGTAGGTGAAGCTGCTCCACGCCTTTTTTGCAGCCTCAGCGAGGGTGTATTCATTGAGCGCAAGCTGTGTGCGGATGCAGAACGCGCTGTACAGCGCCCAGCCCGCCGCGACGGCGAACACGCTGCGCCAAAGCGCCTTGCCAGCAGCAACAGCGTCACCAGCGCGATGCAGCCGCCGCAGGCGTAGAGGAGAATGAGCGATTGAGTGATATAGTCACCGCACTCCTTGATGGCTGCCGCCCGGTTTTCCGGCGCGACGGAGGCATAGTATTGATCGGTCGGCTCCTCTGCCGGAGCAGAATAGCTTTTTCTTACGCCGCTGTCCAGCTTATCAAAAATTTTCTCTGCGGTCTCCTCTGTCACAATGCCACCCACAGTGCTGCGGCCTTGCTTGTTATAGGGGAATATCCACGAATAGCTGTAAGAGTTGATCACGCCGCAAAGGGTAAGCTCTGTCACGTCGGCAACCTCTATCTTTTCATCTGCATTGTTCTGCCCGGCAAGCAGCGCGCCCACCCCCAGTGATATCGTCTGCCCGATCATATCCGTGGTGTAGCCGCGCAGGCCTATCACTTCCTCCGTCAGTGCGATCTCTCCGGCATTTTGTGGCAGGTTCCCGGCAAGAAGCTCAACACGCGCCATGTCAAGGTATGTGTCATCCACTGTTCCGAGCATGTAACCTTTGTTGCCCCCTGCCATTTGCCATGCATGTTGGATTTGCGTTACATGCCCGCAACATTTTGTTGCATCTGCTTGCAATCCGCACTTTTTCAGGTGTGGGGCGCATTTGCGGCGGTTTCTGGCACGCTTTTTGCTTGTCCGGGCGCGCTGTGTCGGGACGGAAATCCGCCGTGCCCAGGGCAGGGCGCGGCGGACAGTGGAGCAGTTTATTCCGTTTGCGCGGGTGCTTCCTGCTGCGCGGCGAGCTCGTCGGCAAGCGTGGGCGCGCCGGGGTGGCGGCGTCTGTACAGCAGCACCGCCGCCGCACCCACGATGAGCACTGCACTCAGCGCCTGCGACACGCGGATCGGCGCGCCGAAAAGCGTCCAGTCGAACAGGTACAGGCTGTCGGTGCGCAGCCCCTCGATCCACAGGCGGCCAAGGCCGTACCACAGGCAGTAAAAGCAGGTGTTCTCCCCGTCGAAGCGGCGCGCCTTTGCGACGAGGCACACCATCAGCAGCAGACCCGCAAGGTTCCACAGACTCTCATAGAGGAACGTAGGGTGCACGTCAAAATACACCGTGTCGCTCACCCACAGGCGCATGCGCCAGGGAAGCCCGGTCAGGCCGCCGAACGCCTCGCGGTTGAAGAAGTTGCCCCAGCGGCCGAATATCTGCCCGATGAGAAGGCCGGGCATCAGGCAGTCGATCAGCGCCCAGACGCGCAGCTTTTTCGCGCGGCAGAACACGATTCCCGTCAGCACCCCTGCCAGCACGCCGCCGTAAATGGCAAGGCCGCCGTCCCAGATGCGCACCATCGCCCCCCAGTCGGGCGAGCCGTCGGCGTGGCGGAACAGGTCAAGGTAGAAAACAACATAGTACAGTCTCGCGCCGAGCACGCCGACAGGCAGCACCCACAGCACTGCGTCGATCACGTTGTCCTCGGTGAGGCCGTAGCGCGGCGCGCGCTTCATGCAGTACCAAAGCGCCACCAGCATGCCCACGGCGATGCAGATGCCGTACCAGTACACGCCGTTGCCAAAGTCGATGGCCTTGCTGGGCACGGTGAACTGCCAGTCGCCAAACAGGCCGGGGAAGCTTACGGGTGCGTCGCGCAGGACGCTGCGTGAAAGGGTCTCAAAGCTCATATGGTCTCCTCTTTTCCGGGTTCGATGATGGAGAGGACGCAGTTGTCCTCGGTAAAGGTGTCGCGCAGGAAGGCGCGCACGTCCTCGCAGCAGATGCTGTCGAAGATCTCGGGCAGACGGAACGGATCGCCGCCCTGAAACAGACCATCGCAGAGCGAAACGGCGATATTTTCAAACGAGTTGAGCGCACGCAGCGCCGTGCCGAAGCTGGCACGCAGCGAGCGGCGGAAAGCCGCCTCGTCCACGCCCTCGCGCGCCATGCGCTGCGCCTCGGCGATGATCTCGGCGGTGACAGCCTCGCTCTCCTCGCACTCGCCGCCCGCGTAGGCATAGGCTGCGCCGGGCAGCTGGTCAAAGCCCACGCCGAAGCTGCCGTTGATGCGCTGCGCGTCGTACAGGCGGTTGTAAAGCGGCGATGCCTCACCGAGCAGCAGGTCGCTGGCCACGTCGGCGATGAGATTTTGCCGCAGCTGCTCATCGCCGGGACGCACCGGGGCAATACGCCAGCCCGCCAGAAACTGCGGCATGGCCACGGCCATGCGCCGCACGGCGCGCCGCGCGCCGATCTGCCCCGCCGCGCCGTAGTCGTGCGCAGGCTTTTCCCCGCCCGTTTCGGGCAGGATGTCGCGCGCCGCAGCGAGCACCGCTTCCATCTCCACGTCGCCCACCACGCACAGCACCATATTGGCCGGGTCGTAAAACGTTTTGTGACAGGCGTAGAGCGTGGACGCGTCGATGTGCGCGATGCTCTCCACCGTGCCGGCGATGGGCGTGCTGAGCGTGGTGTCTGGGTAGAGCAGCTGCATCAGCTGCATATACACCTGCCAGTCGGGCGTGTCCTCCACCATGCGGATCTCCTGAGCGATGATGCCGCGCTCCTTCTCCACGCTCTCGTCGGTGAAATACGGCTGGCTGACGAAGGAGAGCAGCGTGCGCAGGTTCTCGTCAAAGTGCTCGGTGCAGTCGAAATAGTAGGCCGTCATCGTGTTGGCGGTGAAGGCGTTGGGCTCGGCACCGCGCTGGGCGAACGCGACCATGGCGCTTCCATCAGGCGTGTCGAACATCTTGTGTTCCAGATAATGGGCGATCCCGGCGGGCGTCCGGTGCTCGGCCCCGCCGCAGCGGAAGCGCAGATCCATGCCGCCGTAATGCGTGGCAAAAAACGCGTAGCAGCGGCGGAAGCCCGGCTTCGGGGAAAGCAGCACGGTCAGCCCGTTGGGCAGCACCTCGCGCTGCACCGTCTCTCCCAGACGGGGATACTTTGTGGTGGTCATGCCGTTGTCTCCTCTCCGTGCAGAAAATAGATGGTGTCGAGCGTCACGCTCTGCGCCGCAGCGGCCACGCGCTCGGGCGTGACGGCCTCCAGCGCGGCGATGAGCTCCTCCGTGCTCTCGGCAACGCCGGTCACGGCCTGCGTGAGGAACAGCTCCTCCATGCGCCCGGCGGAATCCTCCCGCGCGCGCAGCGAACCGATGACGCAGCGCTTTGCCGCGTCCAGCTCCCAGGGCTCGAGCACGCCGCGCCTGAGCTCGTCGAGCTGATGCAATATCTCGCCGAGGGCTTCGTCATACTTGTCCGGCTCGATGCCGCACGACACCGTCCAGATGCCCTTGGAGCGGTGATAGACGGAGCTTGCATAGTAGCACAGCGACAGCTTTTCGCGCACGTTGAGGAACAAACGCGCGTTGGAGTACCCGCCGAAGATCATGTTGGCCAGCAGCAGCGCCGCCTCGTCCTCGGACGCGGCACGCAGACCCAGCGCAAGCTTGCCCTGCGTGACGTCCATCGCCTCCGCCACCACGCGCGGCGTATCGGGCGCGGCGCGGCGCTCCACCGGCGCGCTCTCGTTCACCCGCCCGCGCGGCAGGGGCGCAAGTGCGCTTAAAAGTGCGCTTTCCACGCGTGCCGGCTCGGCGCTGCCGCAGTAGAAAAGCTCCACGCGCGCGCTTTGCAGTGTCTCGCGGTAAAAACGGCACAGCGCCTGGTTGCTGATGCGCGCGGCGCTCTTCTCGTCGCCCAGGCGGTCCACGCCGTAGCGCTCCTGCGCGCACATCTCCTGTAACAAACGAAGGTCGGCATAGTCGCGCTTGTCGTCGAGAATGCCGCGGATCATGTCGACAAGGTTCTCGCGCTCCACCTCGACATACTCGCCGAGGAAGCGGCCGTTGCGCGTGACCGGCGAGCACAGAAGCTCCCCGAGCAGTGCGCACACGGGCTCGAGCAGACGCGAGCCGTCGGGCACAAAGCGGTCGTCAAGAAAACTCGCCACAAAGCCGATACACTGGCTCTCTGCCTTCTTGCGCACCGTGCACGAAATGCCCGCGCCATAGAGCATGTCAAGCGCGGCGGACAGCGACGCCGTGTCGGGAAAGCGTACCGTACCCCGGCGCAGCACCGCCGGCAGCAGCGCCCCGAGCGCCGCCGTCTCCTTTTTCAGCGGCAGGATGAGCTGGAGACTGAGCACTCCGGTTTTGAATTTTGTCGAGCGCACCTGTGTCAGTCCTACACCCGGCAGCAGCTCGCTGCGCACATATTGCATGTGAACACGCTCCCTTTTCAGTGATATTGTTCTATAGGATAGCACAAAGCGGTGAATTTTACCACCCTTTTCCGGGGCCGTTCCTGAAATTTCAAAAAAAACTGCGTCTGCCGCCTTTTTCTGCGGAATTTCTCTTGACTTTTTTGATAAACTCGTGTAAACTAATCCACGTTGTAAAGGAAATGTGCTTTACAACAGTCTGTTCCAAAGGAGGGCTCCCGTGAAAAACCAGACCTATCGCATGACCATGCTGTACGACTTTTACGGTGAGCTGCTCACCGAACGCCAGCGCGAGTTTTACGACCTCTACTACAACGAGGATCTTTCTCTCGGCGAGATCGCCGAAAACTACGGCATCACCCGCCAGGGCGTGCGCGATGTGATCGTGCGGGCGGAGACCTACATGACCGAGATCGAGGACAAGACGGGGCTTGTCAAGCGTTTTTTGCAGCTTGCCCCGCATGTGGACGCCATCGCCGCCGCCGCTTCCGAGCTGCAAACGCTCAACTACCGCATCTATGAGGATCAGCGTCTGGGCGAGCTGGCCGCCCTCATCGAAGGCGAATGCGCCAAGCTGAAGGAGTGACCTATGGCATTTGAGGGCCTTTCCGAAAAATTAAACGGCATTTTCAAGGGGCTGCGCGGCAAGGGCCGCCTCACGGAGGAGGATATCAAGCTTGCCATGCGCGAGGTGCGCCTTGCGCTGCTGGAAGCCGACGTGAGCTACAAGGTCGTCAAGGACTTTGTGAAAACCGTGTCCGAGCGCGCGCTCGGCGCCGACGTGCTCGAAAGCCTCACCCCCGCGCAGCAGGTGATCAAAATCGTCAATGAGGAGCTCACCGCGCTGATGGGCGGCGGCTCTACGCGCCTGACCTTTGCGCCCCACCCGCCCACGGTGATCATGATGGTGGGTCTTCAGGGCGCGGGCAAGACCACGCACACCGCCAAGCTCGGCGGGCTGCTGCGCCGTCAGGGCAGGCGGCCGCTGCTTGCCGCGTGCGACGTGTACCGTCCCGCCGCCATCACGCAGCTGCAAGTCGTGGGCGAGCAGCTGGGGCTGCCTGTGTTCGAAATGGGGCAGATCGACCCGGTGACCATCGCCTCCGAGGCGGTGAAGTACGCCAGAGATCACGGCAACGACGTGGTGTTTCTCGACACGGCCGGTCGTCTGCACATCGACGAGCAGCTCATGGACGAGCTCAAGCGCATCAAATCCGCCGTCAAGCCCACCGAGATCCTGCTGGTGGTCGACGCGATGACCGGTCAGGACGCCGTCAACGCCGCCACCGCTTTCGACGAGGCGCTGGGCATCGACGGCGTGGTGCTCACCAAGCTCGACGGCGATGCCCGCGGCGGTGCGGCGCTTTCCATCCGCGCGGCCACCGGCAAGCCCATCAAG